>JAIOPP010000150.1 GCA_021413845.1 Planctomycetia bacterium
GCGGAAATACGGCGGCACCGGGCTAGGGTTGGCGATCAGCCGCGAACTGGCGTCGCTGCTCGGCGGCGAAATTCGGTTTGTGAGTACGCACGGTCAAGGAAGCACGTTCACGCTGTTCCTGCCGCTGCAATACAAAGGCCCGTCGATCGCCGCGCAGAATCCGAGCGCACGCTCGACCGAAGAGGCCGGCAAGTCGCATGCGATTCGAGTTCTGTCCGTGGCCCGAGAGGAAGAGATTCCGGACGATCGCGAGAGCATCGTCGACGGCGATCCGGTGGTGCTCGTCATCGAAGACGATCCGCACCATGCCCGCATTTTGCTCGGCCTAGCGCGCGACAAAGGCTTCAAGGTGCTCGTGGCGACGCGCGGAGCCGTGGGCCTGTCGTTGGCCCGACAGTATCGCCCCACGGCGATTACGCTCGATATTTACCTGCCCGACATGCTCGGCTGGACGGTGCTGAACAACATCAAGTCGGACTCGAACACGCGGCACATCCCGGTGCAGATCATCACGGTCGACGAAGATCGGCAGTCGGTCTTGTCGCGCGGCGCGTTCGCGCTGCTGACGAAGTCTCCGACGACGGCCGGAATGGAAGCGGCCTTCGATCGCTTGAAGGATTTCACGACGGCCCGCACGAAGCGGTTGCTCGTCGTGGAAGACAACGCCATCGAGCGCGAGTCGATCATCGCCCTGCTCGACCATGAAGACATCGAGTTGCAAGCGGTCGGGACCGGTGCCGAAGCCCTAGCGGCATTGCTCGGCCGGCCGTTCGATTGCGTCGTGCTCGATCTCCGGCTGCCCGACATGACGGGCTTCGAGTTGCTCGAAAAGATCCAAGCCGTACCGGATTTGGCGAACTTGCCGATCGTCGTCTTTACGGGCAAGGAGCTTTCTTTCGAAGAAGAAGCGCGGTTGAAGCTGATGGCGAAGAGCATCGTGCTGAAAGACGTGCAGTCGCCGGAGCGCTTGCTCGACGAAACGGCCCTCTTCCTACATCGAGTCGTCGCCGATCTGCCGATCGAGAAGCAGAAGATGCTCGAACGGTTGCACGACTCCAACGAAGTACTGCTCGGCCGCAAGGTGCTCGTGGTCGACGACGATGCACGCAACATTTTCGCGCTCACGTCGCTGCTCGAAAGCCGCGACATGGAAGTCATCAGCGCGACCAACGGCCGGCAGGCGATCAACCTGATTCAAGAAACCCCGGACATCAACATCGTGCTCATGGATATCATGATGCCCGAGATGGACGGATATCAAACGATCGGCGAAATTCGTAAAGACAAGCAGTTTCGCAACTTGCCGATTTTGGCGATCACGGCGAAAGCCATGAAGGGGGATCGCGAGAAGTGTTTGGAAGCCGGCGCTTCGGACTACATCGCGAAGCCGGTCAATAGCGATCAGCTTCTCTCCTTGATGCGGGTTTGGCTGTTCCGGTAGGATCGACTCGTACGCTACGATCTCGTCTATGACTACGAAGATGATCCTGAGCATGGAAAAAGCCGACGCGCCGCAATCGCAGCAGGGACAGAGCCCCCACGGCGCACCCGTGCTCGCTCCGGCCGGCGTCGGCGAACGGATCAACATCCTCATCGTCGACGACGAGCCGATCAACCTCACCGTGCTGGAAACGGTGCTGGACGATCCCGGCTACCGGCTCGTCCGCGCCGAATCCGCCGACCAAGCGCTCATGGCGTTGATCGGCGAAGAATTCGCCTTGATCATCCTCGACATCAACATGCCGGTGATGAGCGGGTTCGAGCTCGCGAACATGATCAAGCAGCGTAAGAAGACGGCCGGCGAGCCGATCATCTTCCTCACCGCTTACTTTAGCGAAGATCAGCACGTGCTCGAAGGATACGGCACCGGTGCGGTCGACTACCTGCACAAGCCGATCAATGCCACGATTCTGCGGTCGAAAGTCGCCGTGTTCGCCGAGCTCTACCGCAAGACGCGCGAGTGCGCGCTGGCGAACGAAAGCCTCCTCTCGGAAGTCGCCGAGCGGCGCCGTGCGCAAGAGCAGCTCTTGCTCTTAAACAACGAACTCGAAGAACGGGTCGCCCAGCGCACTTCGGCCCTCGTGCGTGCCGACGCCGCGCTGCGCGACGCCGATCGCCAAAAAGATGAATTTCTCGCGACGCTCGCTCATGAGCTGCGCAACCCCCTGGCGCCGATTCGCAACGCCGTGCAGATTCTCTTGCTCAAGGGGCAAGACGTTCCCGACTTGCAATGGGCCGGCGACGTGATCGAACGTCAGGTGAGCCAGATGACTCGGCTCGTCGACGACTTGCTCGACGTCTCGCGCATCACGACCGGCAAGCTCGAGCTGCGCACCGAGATCGTCGAGTTGGCGAAAGTCGTGCAAGCGGCCGTGGAAACGAGCCGGCCGCTGATCGATCAAGACGGCCATCGCCTGACGATTTCCCTGCCGGCGCAACCGCTCTTGGTCAACGCCGACGTGATTCGCCTCGCCGAAGTGTTTGCCAATCTCTTGAACAACGCTGCGAAATATACCGAACGCGGCGGCGACATCGAGCTGAGCGTCGAGCAACAAGAGCGCTTCGCGGTCGTCCGTGTGAAGGATACCGGGATCGGCATTCCGAACGATATGCTGCCGCGCGTCTTCAATCTCTTCACGCAAGTCGATCGCCATCTGCATCGCTCGCAGGGAGGCCTCGGCATCGGCCTGACGCTCGTCAAACGGCTCGTCGAGATGCACGCCGGCACGGTCGAAGCTCGAAGCGACGGAGCCAACCGCGGGAGCGAGTTCATCGTCCGGCTGCCGCTCGTCGCCGCCGACATGGCGACCGTGCCGAAGGCCGGAGGCAAGAAGTCGGCGTTTACGTCGCAATATCGCGTGCTCGTGGTCGACGACAACCATGACGGTGCCGAAACACTCGGGATGATGCTCGGCATCATGGGGAACGAGATCCGCCTCGCGCACGACGGCCTCGCCGCGGTCGAAGCGGCCGAGGCGTTCAAGCCCGAGGTCGTGCTGCTCGACATCGGCATGCCGGTCCTCGACGGCTACGATGCTTGCCGGCGCATTCGAGAACAGCCGTGGGGCAAGTCGATGATTCTCATCGCGCTCACCGGCTGGGGCCAAGACGCCGACCGGAAACGCACGCGCGAGGCCGGCTTCGATCATCATCTGGTGAAGCCGGTCGAAGCGGCGACGCTCATGAGCGTCTTCGCCGGATTAGGTCGATAACGCGGGCTCGAATCCGCGGCACGTTGGGCGAGCCTCCGCATGTCAGGCAGGCCGCTCTAAAGCAACACCCGCACGACGCGCAGTTGGAATTCTCGCAACTCGTCTTCGCTCCAACTCGCGTCCGCTTTGAGCTTTTCGAGGCAGCTCGCCAAGTGCGTGAACGGCGTGTGCGATTCGCGGCAGGCATCCAAACATTCTTGAACGGCCGCGTCGACTTTGGTGAGTTGCTGCTGATCCATGATCGCCATTTTAATAAGCCTTGCGAGAGCTGTCCGTGCGACAAATTGTCGCGTCGTCGAATCGCTGTCGTCGAATCACTGTTTCGGAAAACCGCTGGGCTTGCAAACTGCTTGCGTCGAGTGCGCGAGGCCGAAGCGGGAGCGTTGCTACGAAATCTTGAGTAAGACCGCGAGGCAGGACTGCGCCCAAGCGAGAATCACTCCCTTCGATTCATACAGCGCGGCCAAGGCCACGGCACACACGCCCGTCATGACGACGGTCTGCGTCGTTTCCATTCCCAGTTCACAACGACGCAACTTCCGCACGACTTCGACGACCTTCGACATACCGCACCTTTACCTGTCGGTTCCTTATTGGATGATTTACGTTCGCGTTCGGCCGCTCGCCCTGGCGATGTACCGGCGATCTCCGCTGCTTAGCAAAGGCGCGAAACGAGCCGAAGCGTTACAGGGTCGCGAATTGCTCGCATCTTCGCTGCAACCGGCATATCTTAAGGGAGCCCACCGCCCACCTTCGGAGCTCGCGACTATGCCCTCCTGCCGCTCGACTTCATCGTTTTGCCGCCTCGCCTTAGTAGCCTTCGCGATCTTCGCGACGCTCGCCGCAAATCGGCAGCTACGCGCCGAGCCTGCTCTCAGCCATGCTCCGCTCCGCACGTTGCCGAAGCCCTCGGCCCGTCCGCCGGCCACGGGCTCGAACAAGTATGCCGATGCCGCGCGCGGCAGCGATCAGGCCGACGGCAGCTCCGGGCATCCCTGGCGCACGATCAATCACGCCCTCACGCAGCTCCGCGCCGGCGACACGCTCAATCTCCGCGGCGGCACCTACTACGAACAGGTCCGCTGCGCCCTTCGAGGGACCGCGGAGCAGCCGATCGTCGTTCGCTCGGCCTCCGGCGAACTCGCGACGATCGACGCCGGCGAGCGTGAATTCTTCGAGCAGCCCGCGCAAGCTTGGGAACCGGTTGCCGGCGCCGGCGACGAATACCGCTCGACGCGCACCTTCGGCAACATCCGTTACCTGCTCGGCTCGTTCGGCGATTCGTTCATCGGCCTCAACACCTATTACCACGCGCAAGACCTGCGTGCGACGAACGAAATGTGGGACCTCGTCTCGTCCGACGATAAGAACGGCGACGTGAAGCCCGTCTATTGCGGCCCCGGCCTGTGGTACGACCCGGCAACCGGTCGCGTGCATGCGCGCCTTGCGCACACGCACTTGAAAGGGACCGACAACTACACGGGCTCGACCGACCCGCGGCAAGTGCCGCTCGTCGTCGTGCCGTCGCATCATATTCCGCTTCGCCTCGACGGCGCGGCCCATCTTACGTTTCAAGATCTCGTCGTTCGGGGCGGCGGGCACGACACGATTCTGCTCGAGCAAACCCGCGCGATCGCGTTCGACAACGTGACCGTTTGGTGCGGCTCCAACGGCATTCGAGCCTATGGCGCTCAAGGGCTCACGCTGCATCGTTGCGGCCTGTTCGGTAACGTACCGCCGTGGACGTTTCGCACCGACACGAGCCTCCGCACTTATCCGTGGCGCAACGAACGAGACATTACGCGGCTCAATACCCACGCTCTGTTGCTCCCCAACTCCGGCCGCGAGTCCGACGTCTATGCGTTTCCGCAAAACGACGATTGGAAAATCAGTTATTGCGAGTTCGGCGACGGCCACGACGGCGTTTATCTCGGCGGTCTCAACGTCGACTTCCACCACAACCTCATCGACGGCACGCAAGACGACGGCATCTATCTGAGCCCGATGTACCATCGCTATACGAAGACGCCCGACCGGATTCGCATTCATGCGAACGTGATCCGCCGTTGCCTCACGCCGCTGGCGTTCGGCGGCAAGGAGCTCACGACCGACGTCGTGTTCGTCTGCCGCAACGTGATCGACTGCCGCGAGCCGATTCCCACCGGCCGCCCGTCGACCGCGAAGCCGGAACCGACGTTTCAAAGCGGCAAGCCGCTCGGCGATCACGGGAGCCCGCCGTGGTCGTCGCTGTGGTTCGTGAACAACACGCTCTTGATGCGCGACCCGGCCCGCTCGGCCGAGATGGCGCTGACCGATGCGGCGCACTTCGAGCGCAAGCGCTACGTGTTCAACAATCTTTTCGTGCATACGGCCCCGCTTCCGGCACCGAAGCCGACCGTCGTCGGCGAAGGGATCAGCGACGGCAATCTCTATTGGTCGCTCGGGGCGAAGGGAGCGGAGACGTCGCAATTCTTCGCGAAGTTTCGCGGCTCGCCCGCTTTCGAGGAGAGTAAGAAGGTCTACTCGGCCGGCTTCGGCGCCGGCTCGCGCGTGGGAGACCCGCGCTTGAACGACGACTTCACGCTCGGCAAAGGGAGCGCCGCGATCGATGCGGGCACGGTCGTGCCGGCCGAGTATGTCGACCCGCTCCGCACCTTCGATCAAGGTGTGCCCGACATCGGCGCGCTACCGCTCGGCGCAAGCATGTTCCGCGTCGGCCGCGAGGCGGCGCAGCCCTGATTGTTGCAGGCACGCTCCGCGTGCCGTCGCGGGGCTTGTTCGATGTTGTTTTCAGGCACGATGGCTACGGCACGCGGAGCGTGCCTGCAACTTTGGCCTAATTCTTCGTGTTGAATTCTCGCCGCTTAAGTGCGATGTTCGAGCTTGTGACGGAGACAGGGCTCCGACCTCTGCGAGGTTTCGACACGTTGCTTCATTGCGACGACGAATCGCGACGGGAACCTTCGAGCTCCGCCGGTGCCGCTTGTCATCGCCGGGGCTCGAAGTAATCGACTTGATCGTCGGTCCCTCGCGACGCCGGCCGGCCGGGCGACGTAACAGCCGCCCGGCGTCTTCTTCCGGCCTGCGGTGCGTGCTTGCCTTGCTGTGGTAAATCGCTGCGGCGAACAAGCACGACTCGCGAGCTTCGGTCGCCGCGCGTGCGGATGAAACGTGCGACGAACTTAAACCGCAGCTCGAAACTTGCACGACGTTCCGCTCAGGGTTGCAAACCGGAGCAGAACGCTTCGCTTGCGTTGGGTGTCGTCCGGTGCGTCGTCGCCTGGGCGGGTCTTCTTGCGAGTTGTCTCGGGGAAGCTCGGCCGGGTGCAATGCTCTGCGCAGAGAATCGTTTGACAAGATGCCCGACCGAACCCGGGCGACGACGCACGAACTTTTTTGAAGTCGCAAAGGATGCGATCGGGGCCGTGCCGCGCGCGAATCTCAGATCGAAGCGAGCGGCCAAAGTAGCAGGCACGTTCCACGTGCCGTCCGCCACGGATGGCTTTGAACGATCGATACGGCCGTACCCCGGGATATACATCCCGGGCTATTGAACGGAGGCGGATTGCGGCGCGAGCATGGGTCGCGACTGAAACGCCCTAGTGGTTACGGCACGTGGAACGTGCCTACTACTTTTGCTACACGAGAATCTTGTGCAGCGGGTTTCCCTTCGTCAGCGCAAACGGACGGCCGAGTTGGTCATGCTCTTCTTGATGCGGATCGATGCCGAGCAAGTGGTAGATCGTGGCGACGAAGTCGGCCGGTCCGCACGAATCTTCCAGCGGATAAGCGCCGGTCTTGTCCGACTTGCCGAACACGGCCCCTTGCTTCACGCCGGCTCCGGCGAACAGCACGCAATAACAATCGGGCCAATGCTCGCGGCCGGCATTCTTGAGCGTGATCTTCGGCGAACGGCCGAACTCCGCGGCGACGACGACGAGCGTATCTTCGATCTCGCCGCTCTTTTCCAAGTCGTTCATCAAGGCGAACAATGCTTGGTCGTACGGCGGAATCAAATCTTCTTTGCAGGCCGTGAAGTTGTTCCAGTGCGTGTCCCAAGCGAAGCCGTTGCGGCCTTGCGTTCGCTGCCAGTTGCATTGCACGAGTCGCGTCCCGGCTTCGAGCAGCCGACGGCCCAACAGTACCGAC
>JAIOPP010000151.1 GCA_021413845.1 Planctomycetia bacterium
AATATGCGCGCGGAGCGGCACACTCAATGAAGCAGGTCGCTCGGCCGGACTTAGTGTAACGACTCGCGGCAGCCGGTTACACGCTCGCCTTCGGCGGAAACTTCCAAAGGTTCACGGGCGAGGTGTTGCCCGGATAGATCCCTTGGCGGGCTTGGCTCTTTTGTTGCCCGAACGTGCCGGCGTTCGAGATCACGGCGAAGCGAGCCGCATCGGGATGGATCGACACCGAGTAGCAGTTCGCATACCCGGGAAACGTGAAGAACGGCGCGGCTTCGCCCGGTCGGAGGAAGAAGAACTTTCCTTTGCCCGCTTGTCCGCCGCAAACGCCGATCCAATAGCCGTCGCGGTGCAAGGTCAGCTCGTGAACGTAGACGTCGGTCTTCTCGCCGAGCTTGAGTTGTTGAAGCTCCTTGCCCGAGGCCCAATCGAACACGTAGACCACCGGCGTGCCGGTGACGAAGCCGCCGCTCTCGGGCTGTCCGCCGCCGACGGCGAGCTTCTTACCCGCGGCGTCGAATGCCAACGTGCGCGCGCCGCCGACATCTTGGATCATCGACAGCATGTAGAGAATCTTGGCGTCGAACTGTCGCGACGACTTACCGGCGGCCAAGTCCCAAACCTTGACGGTTCCTTTCAGATCGCCGGAGACCAGCGACTTACCGTCCGGATGGTAAGCGACCGAATAAACGTCTTCGCCGTGACCGAGCAACTCGCCGAGCTTCTTGCCGTCGGCCGTCGACCAGAGGCAGACCTTTTGATCGACGCCGCAGGTAGCCAGTTGCTTGCCGTCGGGGCTGACGGCCAGTTGGCGGATCCAGCCGTCGTGCGCGGTCTTCACGTTCCAGGCCGGCTTCGCCCCTTCGGCCGTGTACGACCAGCCGATCAGCTGCCCCCACGAATCGGTCGAGAAGAACTTCGCCTCGTTGGGGTGAAACCCTAAGCTCGTTACCCAACCATCGTGCCCCTTGAGGAGCGTCGCAGCATGCTCGGACGGTTCGGGATGCTTGGCCTGCGCCGGTTTCGGGGCGGGCTTCTTCGCTTTCGCTTTGGCATCGGCGGAGCTGAGCGCGTCGGCTGGCTCGGCCTTCGGCGGCGGATCGATCTTATCGACGCTCCAGAGCCGGATCACGGCATCGCGCCCGGCACCGACGAGCACCTTGCCGCAAGGGCTGAAACGAATCGTCGACAGCTGACGGTCGTTCTTAATCGCCAAGAACGGCGTCGGCTCGGCTGGTTTTATCGGCGTCGGGTCGTTAGCCATGATCGTGCTCTCCGAGATGTCTCTCGTCTGTGGATGCCGCGCGGCCGGCTGCGGCGGGAAGTTGCGGATGCTGAGTCGCTGGGTTTCGTTACTTAAGCCAACACTTCTTTGACCGGGCGACAATCGTCGTGGGCGATCGGCAACGGCTGGCCGTGGTTGTCGTATTCGGTTTTCTTCGGGTCGATGCCGAGCGCGGTGAACCACGTGTGGAACATGTGCCCGATGTCGTAGGGATCGCTCGCGACGTAGGTGCCGTTGTCGTTGGTGTTGCCCACCGCGACGCCGCGCTTGATGCCCGAGCCCGCCATGACGAGCGACCAAGCTTCGGGCCAGTGATCGCGCCCGACGTGGCCGTTGACGCGCGGCGTACGGCCGAACTCCGACATCGCGACGACGAGCACGTCGTCGAGCATGCCCCGTTCGGCAAGGTCTTCGATCATCGCCGCGAACGGTTGATCGAACTTAGGAACGAGGCTCAAGCTGCCGTTGAAGTTGTCGCCGTGCGAGTCCCAACCGTAGGAGTTCACCTTCACGAAGGTCACCCCTTCTTCGAGCATCCGGCGGGCCAAGAGCATGTGCCGGCCGAGATCGTGCGTGCCGTAGCGTTCGACGTCGCGCGCCGAGAACTTCGACATGTCGAACAGCGATTGCCGCTTCATCAGCTCCATGCCCATGTCGTAGACGAACGAGTTCGCTTCGGTGGGGCCCGAGCGATGCGACTTGGCGTAGCGGGCATCGGCCGCGGCTCGCAGTTGCGTGCGTGCGAGCATGTCGTCGTCGGAAATCGCGGGGTGCTTGAGCAGGTTTTCCGGCGCTTTGCCGTCCCCGAAAGCCAGCGCGCCGTATTGCGGACCTAAGAAGCCGGCGTCTTTATAAATGAACCCGCCGCTCATCGGCTTGATCCACACATACGGCGGCAGGCCGCTCCCGTTGGGGCCGAGCAAGTTCGTCACGGCCGAACCGAAAAACGGATAGACGACGCCGCGGTTCTTCGGATCGCCGCGCTGAATGCGATCGACGCCCGACGAGTGGGCGTCGTCTTGCGTGCAGAGGCTCCGGACCAGCGCCAGGTGGTGCATCTGCTTGGCGGAGTGGCGGCAGAGTTCGGAGACATGAATCCCCGGCACCGAGGTGGGAATCGCGCGGAACGGGCCGCCGAACTCGGTGTTCGGTTTCGGATCCCAGCTTTCCAGCTGGCTGATGCCCCCGTCGAGCCAGATGAACAAGACTTGCTTGTGCTTCTTCTTCAAGTCGGCCGCCAGAGCCGGGCTAGTGGAGTTGCTGAATCCCCACGCACCCGCGGCGGAACCTGCGGCGCCGGCGAGCCATTGGCGGCGCGAGAGTTGGTGTTCCCACGGCTTACAGAGCGACTTCGAATTCATGATGCACTCGGAGAAAAATAAACTCGGCGAATCGATTCATGAGCGGGACATATCGCGTTGCGACAACCGCACGCGACATCAATGGTTCAAGCAAAACTCGGTGCTGGCGAGCAAGGACCAAGCCAGGTTCGTCAGCGCGGCGGGTCGCCGGGCGGCGTTCTTCGTGAGATAGTCGGCTACGGCTTGGCGCTCGTCGTCGGTCGGCGTACGTGTGAGGATGCAGAGGTAAAGCTCGTCGCTGATCGCAGCAGGGTCCGAGAGCTTCGTCAGACGATCGACTAAGTTCCCCGCTTCGGGCGTAAGGCAAGTCAGCAAGACTTCGCTATTAAGCACGAAGAGGGCCGACTTCAGCGACGGCGCGAAATCGACCTCGGGATCTTGCGGAGGGTTGGCGAAGGCCTTCACGAAAATGGCGCGCAATTTTTCGTTCGCCGCTGCCGCCGAAGGAGCTTCGGCCGCGGCCGGCTTAGCACCTGCTACCGCCGGCTTGGCGCCTGCCGCAGCCGCCTTAGCACTGAGTTGAGCGACGTTCGCTCCGGTGGCGACGATGACGCTCGTCATGATCTGCTCGGCCGAAAGCCGCTTCTCGTTTCCGATGCGATACGTCTCGGGAGCCGGTGCCTCGCTCTCCGATGTGAGAAGCGTGGAGCGTTGATAGGTGTCGGTCAGAGCTAGTTCGCGCAGGAGCCACTTCATGTCGCATTTGTGAGCGACGAACTGCTCGCGGAGCAGTTTCATCACTTCCGGATGCGTCGGTGGATTGCCGAAGTGGTATTGATCGAGCGGCATGACGAGCCCTCGCCCCATCATCACGAACCAGAGCCGATTCACGATATTGTCGACGAACGGCTGATTGCTCGGCACGGCCAACTCACGCGCCACGGCTTCGAGCGCGCTGAAGCGGGGCTCGCCCGGGAAATTCGTTTTCCGATCCGGCGGGACGAGGTATTCCTTATCCTTCTCGAAGGTCGGAATCGCGATTTCCTTGCCCCCCGGAATGCGCGGGCCGGTCGTGAGCGGGATCTTATCGAAGACCGACATGAAATCGATCTTCTTCGCCATCGGCTTCTCACCGATCGCCGGAAACTTCACGTCGCTCCGAATGAACGTGTTCTGATAAACCGTGTAGAGCCCTTGGAAATCTTGCTGCTTATAGTGCTCGATGAAGAGATGGTTGTGGCACTGAGCGCATTGCAGATCCATTCCCAAAAACAGCCGGCCGACGTCGCGTGTCAGGCCGGGATAGTCGGTTTCTTGCTGGCCGACTTTGTCGAGCCGCTTCGTATAGAAGAACGCCGCGCCGCGATCAACGTCTCGGCTTGCATCGGGATCAAGGATCCGCTGCGCCAGCTTGTCCCAAGGCTCGTTGGCCGCGAACGCCGCTTCGAGAAACTTCGACCACTCCGGATTCTCACCGCGCCGCTCCATGAGCATCGCGTTGAACAGGCTTTGCATCCGAGTCGGATACTCTTTGCCCGTCAGCAGCGTGTCGACCAACTTGGCTCGCTTATCGGAAGCTTTGTCGGCCAAGAAAGTTTTCGTTTCATCCTTCGAGGGGATCCGGCCCGCCAGATCGAGATAGACGCGCCGAACGAAGGTAGCGTCGTCGGCAACGGGAGCGATCGCAGCCCCTTTCGCCCCGTCCGTCATGAGCTTGTCGATCTGCTTATGCAGTTCTTGGGCATAACCGGCCGAGCCGGACATCAGCAGCCCCGCGAGCGCTAAGCCCGCGACGAACACACCTGAACGACGAGCAATTCCGAAGACATGGTTCATAACGGATCACGACTCGCCGGCGAGGGCCGAGGTTGAGGCAAAGATTGCAGAGGCAGGAAAGAACGTAAGCCGACTAAGGATACGAACGAGATTGGCGGGGCGGGAGCAGTGCGCACGAAGGCGGTAGCCTTCACTTTACTCTATTACCTTGGCCGATACTAAAGCACTGTTACGGTGGAATCGCGCTCTTCGCTAACGGCTGAGCAATGCATGCTCAGGTGAGATTGCATAAGTGCATTCACGACAATGCCTTACGCGATTTGTCGCCGGTATTGATCCGCTTCATTGCTGAATACGACGACGAATAATCTCTGCGTCGGCTCGAGGCTAGGGAGTCCATGCGGGTTTATGTAACGCTGTTGCGTTCAATCTGTTGCGTTCACTGCGGCCGAGGCGTCGAGCGCGACGGAATGATAGAATAGTGAGGCTCTGTTTGACCGAATGTGCCTTAGACGACGGCCTGAATCCATTGATGACTCACGTGAAATCCAGCTTATCGAAGATCGCGCTTTCGGCGGTGATTAGCATCGTAGCGATAAGCATCGCGTTGACGTCCTTCTCCGCACCGTCTCGCGCTGCCGAGTTGCCGCCGCATGTCCGCTCGTTCATCGAAGCGCATTGTCTTGAGTGTCATGACGCGACCTCGGCTCGGGCCGGGTTTCGGATCGATACGCTCGGGGCCGACTTCACGGCGGGCAACACGGCGGGCCTCTGGAACGAGGTGATGCACCACATCAATTCGGGTCGGATGCCGCCGAAGCAGTCGCCTCGGCCGGACGCAAAGGAAGCGTTCGCCGTCGCGTCGTGGGTTGCCGAAAGGCTCGCGGAAACGACCAAGGCTTCGCAAGGGGCCGGCGGTCGCGTGCCGATGCGCCGGCTCAATCGGGTCGAGTATGCCAACACGGTTCGCGACCTGTTCGCGCTGGAAGAAAACTTTGCTCGGCGGATCGAAAAGGAACTACCGGCCGACGGTAAGGTCGGCGGCTTCGATCGGGGCGCAGCGAGCCTGTTCATGGACGAAGGTCAACTCGCCCAATACATGGCGGTCGCCGACTTAATTCTCGACGAAGCCGTGTTCCATGAGCAGCCGAAGGTCGTGAAGCTCAGCTACGACGGCAAGGCCGAGCGCTACGTCCATGGCTTGCAGACCGCCTATAAGGACGACAAAGGGGCGTTCATCGAAACGAGCGTGCCGAACGTCATCGCGAAACTCAAAGAACCTCTTAGCTGGATTCCGCTGGAAGGCTTCGAGCAATGGGGCTCGAAGAATCGCCGTTACGTGCCGCACGGCGTCTACGATTGGGAACTCAAGAACGACGGCGTCGAGTACCTCGGGTCGAGCCGGTTCTATCCCGTCGATTGGGGGAACAAGGGAGTGACGCGCGACGGCTGGTATCGCTTCCGCGTTCAGGCCGGCGCCTTCAACGGCACCGAAGAAGAGCTGCAGAAAGACGTCCGGCTGACGGTGAAGTACGGCGAGGCCAGTCCTATCGAGGTGGTTCAAACTCAGGTGATCGACGCACCGCTCGACGCGCCGCGCGAGTACGAGTTCCTGATGTATTGCCAAGTCGGGCCGCCGAAGATGAACCGGCAGTTCCGTGTCAGTTGGGACTTCGGAGAACGGAAGGAAGCGGTCATCGAGAATCCCGCCTATCGCGACGTGCAGTGGAAGCAGGTGACCGTCGGCGGGGAGATCGCGCGAGCCAAAGCGGAGAAGAAGCCCGAGGCGGAGATCGAGCTCTTGAAAAAGAAGCTCGAAGAAACCATCGCGAAGGCGACGGAGGGCCGAAAAACTTTTCCCGGGCCGCAATGGATTTACAACCCGAAGCTCGACATCGCCAAACGCCCGCGGCTTTGGCTCGGTAAAATGGAATGGGAAGGGCCGCTCGTCGAGTGGCCGCCGCAAGCCCGACAAAGGCTCTTCTTCGCGGGGGAAGAACGGAGCGACGAAGCTTATCTGCGCGAGATTTTCGCGAAGTTTTTGCCCCTCGCCTATCGCCGCGCCGTGACGACCGCAGAGTTGGACCGTGTGGTGAATTGGACCGTTCAAGCACAGGCCGATCGGGGGCTGACGTTGCAGAAAGCCGTGCGTGAGGGAGTGAAGAACGTCCTCTGTTCGCCGAAGTTCCTGTACCTCGGTAGCGAAGCGCAGCCGACGACCGAAGTGGCGACGACCGAGCCGGCGACGAAAGGGCTAGTAACAAAAGTAGCGACGGGGCCGCAACCGGTCGATAGCTTGCAACTCGCTAGCCGCCTTTCGTACTTGCTATGGAGCAGCGGGCCCGACGAAGAACTGCAACGCCTAGCGGCCGACGACAAGCTGCGCGACCCGCAAGTGCTCCGCGCGCAGGTGAAGCGGATGATCGCCGACCCGAAGGCCTGGGAGTTCGTTCGCAGCTTTGCGGGCCAATGGCTCGCCGTGCGCGATTTCGACAACGGTACTCCTCCGAACCGCGATTTCTATAAGCAATACGACGACACTTTGCGCGACAGCTCGAAGCGCGAGCCGTTGGAGTTCTTCCAGGAAGTCCTGAAGCACGACTTGCCGATCACCACGTTCCTCGACAGCGACTTCGTCGTCGTCAACGAGCGCCTCGCCAAGCATTACGGACTCGACGGCGTCGAAGGAGAACGATTTCGCCGTGTCGCCGCGCCGGCCGACGGCACGCGCGGCGGAGTGTTGGGAATGTCCGGCATTCTCACGTATCTCGCCGATGGAACCCGCACGCTGCCGGTTCGTCGGGCGACGTGGGTGCTCGATACGTTGTGGAACCAACCGGTTCCTCCTCCGCCGCCGAATGCGGGCGACTTGCCGGCGAGCAAGGAGAAGAAGCTCACCGTGCGGGCTCGTCTCGACATGCATCGGCAATCGGAAAACTGCGCCAGCTGCCACGCTCGGGTCGATCCCTTCGGCATGGCGCTGGAGAATTACGATGCGATCGGCATGTGGCGCGATCGCCAAAACGGCGAAGGGATGCGCGGCGATAAATACTCGCCGCCGCTCGACGTGAGCGGCAAGCTCCCCGACGGGACCGAGTTCAAAACCTTGCAGGAGTTCAAAGCCGCGCTCGTGGCCGAAAAACAGACTTTCGTAAAGGGTTTTACGGAGAAGCTGCTCTGTTATGCGCTCGGCCGTCCGATCGGCTACGGCGATCACCTTACGGTCGAGCAAATCACGGCTCACGCCGCGAGCCATGAATACCGATTACAAGAGATCATCCAGGCAACCGTAGCTAGTGAGTTTTTCCGAACCAAGTAAACGATCATGACGAACGTCGAAATCCGAATGACGAAAGAAGCACGAATGTCGTAGCTCGAAATGAACTTAGTCGAAGTCCAACGGTCGCCATTCGTCCTTTGTGCTTCGTCATTCTTTCGTCATTCGGATTTCGACATTCGTCATTCTCATACCGTAAGTGATTCAACTTAACGCAGAGCTTCCGAGCATCTCATGAATATTCAACGCCACCGTTGGCTGATGTCGCGACGCACCGTCTTGAAAGGGCTCGGCGCTTCGATCGCGCTCCCTTGGCTGGAAGCGATGAGCCTGAATGCGAAAACGCTCGCCAACGCCGGCTCGATGGCCGAGAGCGAGATTCCGCGCCGCGCGATGTTCACCTATTGGGGGCTCGGAGTCGAGATCACCGGCTTCACGCCCGCCGATACCGGCAAGAACTACACGCTCACGCCGTCGCTCGCACCGCTCGCGCCGTTTAAGAACGACCTGACCGTGCTGACGGGCCTGACCTCGTACACCGGCGGCCACGGCTCTTGCAGTTGCTTGCTCACCGGCTTGAACACCACGCGCAACGCCAAGACCTTGATGTCGGTCGATCAACAGCTGGCCGTGCATCACGGCGGCGCAACGCGATTCCCGTCGCTCGTGCTCGGCACGGCGCGCGAGACCGGCTTCGGCGGGCCGTTCCCGTCGACCCTCTCGTGGAGTAAGAACCACACGCCGATCACGCCGGAGAATCGGCCCGAGGTGCTCTTCGAAAAGCTCTTCGGCAGCGAAGACCACAAGACCCTCGCGGCGGCCAAGCAAGCGATGGCGCAGCGCTCGAGCCTGCTCGACTCGATCAAGGATCAAGCCAAGGCGCTCCAGCGACAAGTCGGGACGGCCGACCGCGAACGGCTCGATCAATACTTCACGTCGATTCGCGACCTCGAAGATCGGATCAAGGTCGAGGGAGATTGGATCGACCGCCCGAAGCCGAAGGTCGCTCGTCCCGACTTCGGTGCCGGCTCGCCGCGCGACCGAATCGCGAGCGACGGCCGTGGCTACTCGGAATACACGCGGCTCATGTTCGACATGATCGCGCTCGCCTTCCAGACCGACAGCACGCGCGCCGTGAGTCATATTCCTCGCTCCGAAGGAGACGAAGCCCGCTGCTACGGCTATCTCACGAAGAGCAAGTGGGACCTGCACACTATCACGCACAACGCGCAGGAAGACGACAAGATCGAACAGTGGCGCACTCTCGACGCGCTCTACTTCGCCGAATGGGCCCACTTCCTCGGCAAGCTCAAGAGCGTGAAGGAAGGGGCCGGCACGCTCCTCGACAACACGATGGCCGCTTGGGCGACGACCAACGGCGGCCCGAACGCGCATGATTCGAAGATGCTACCACTCGTGCTCTGCGGCGGCAGCGCTCTCGGAGTCAAGCACCAAGGGCATCTGGTGCAGAAGGACGTGCCGGTGGCGAATGTTTGGCAAACGGTCGTCGAACGAGTGGGCATGCCCGTGCCCGAGGACTTCCAAGGAGGCCTCGCGACCGGCGTGGTGAAAGAGCTCGTCTAAGCCGTGATCGATTGCGAACGGACGCGCTGCCGACGTGATGTCTTATTTGAGCGGCAGAACGAAGTCGTCGATCACGCGCACCAGCGGTTGGCCGCCGTTTTCTCGTTCGCTGCCGAGGACGAAGTCGTAGGAGCCGTCTTGTTTCTTCAGGTCGGGTAGGAAGCAGCGGACGATATGGTCGAAGTCGCGCGCGCCGCGGCCTCCCGTTTCCAAGGCCACGGCCAAGTGCGGCACGACCGCGATGCGGCCGTCGCGCGCGATCCGCACCTCGTAGAAGTTCACGCTCTTCGATAGTTCGCCGTCGAGCGCCGTCTGGAAAAAGATCCGGCCGTTCGGCGCGCTCCAGATCCACGCGCTGGGGAGTCCGTAGCTGAGCGGCACGATCGGTTGATCCGCGGAATTGCGAAGCCGGATGCCGTCGACGAAACGTCGCTGGGCAACGCTATAGGTCAACACGGTCCCGCCCCCTTGCATCGCCACGAGGAATTGCCGACAGGGAGAAAACACGATGTTGCTCGATGCATCCTGACCTTCGGGAAGCGCAGGCAGCGAGAAGCCGTAAAGGTCGCGAAGATCCCCGCCCGACGCGCAATCGTAGACGAAGATCTTAGGGTCTTGGTTTTTGGGACGCTGTGTCGGATCTTCGATGTCTGCGACGTACTCGGGCCGAATATTGCCGCCGGCGACGAAAATTTCTTGTCGCGGCGCCGCTCCCGAAGTCGAGAACATTACGCGGCTCACGGGCGTGTAGAGACCGAAGCAGCGGTTCATCTCCACCGCCGTGCGACTCGTGCCCAAAGTGCGCGGGTCGAACAGTTCTAAGCCGGCCGAACGAGCGCCGCCGCCGCGAGCGGGTCGTCCGCGGCCGATGTCGATGAGGCGTCCATCGGTCGTCGGGAAAATGTGCAAGAAGTCCTTGACGTTGTCTCGTGCGACGCCGTCGATCGGCTTGGGGGAAAGCTTGGCGTGAAAACTTTCGACCGCGTACGCGTCGACCGGCCGGCCGGCCTCGGCATACTTGAGCCGCGCCATGCCGGTGTAGCCCATCATATAGAGCCACGACGCGTCGTCGTGCTCGACCCAGGTCGCGTTGTACGGCCCCAGGCCGACTCCCACGGGAAAGCCGGTCTTCCGACCGTCGACCGTTTGCGTGAGATAAGATTTGTAGACCTTTCGATCGGCGGCGCGGCGCGAGAAGTCGAGCTTCGAGAAGAAGTAGTTGTACTCGCAGACGCCGATCGCTTGATCGGCTTCGCCCGGTATGGGAATCACCGCATAGGCCGGCCCTTGCGAGACGCCCGACATCGAGGCCGCGACCGTGCCGTAGCGTTGCGGATCGCTCTTGAGCTTCGTCGTGATATCGAAGCGAATCGTCAGCTCTCCGGTCGGCGCACCGGCGAAGGTCGAGAGATAGCGACCATCGGGGCCGGCGATTCGCTCGGCCGGAGCGTCGGGCATCGTGAGCGCGAGCGCGGCCCGCGAGATGGCGAACTCGCCGTATTGCTGGCGCACGAACTGTCGACCTGCTCCGCCGACGTTGATGAAGCGTTGCCGTTGCAAGCCTTTGATCGTTTCGGCTTCGGTCGGAGGCAACGGCTTGCCGGCCGCATCCACCTTGTCTTCGATCGTCTTGATGACGGCGAGCCGCTCGGTGTTGCCGGCCGCATCCAAGTCGAGGCGGAAGGTGCCGAATGTGAGACCGTGCTTGGTCGCAGTCGGAGGGCCGACTCGTCGCATAGCTCCGACCTTCACCTCGTCGGCATACATCGGAAACTGCGCCTGAGGCCAACAGGCGGCATGCAGGCGAATGTCGCGGCGAAACGCTTCCGCATCGTGCCAGTTTTCCTGCGGCACGGAGACGACGCCGTTGCAGGTTTCAAAGTTGCCGTTCGGCGTGTTCACCCGATAGTTGCGGTCGAACACGATATAGACTCGGCCGCGCGTGCAAACGACCTGGCCGAGATCGGCATCCCAGGTGCGATTCCAACCGGCGTCGGTCGGCAGAAACTTGTGCGCCCCGGCTCCAAAGCTTACGGGCGGCTGCTCGAACTTGCCGGTGTGAGGATTGAACCGCACGATCCCCGCTCCATCCGGAACGTTCGTAATGTAGATGCGCCCTTGGTCGTCGACTTCAACGGTCTGCCCTCCTTGATACAGGCCGGTCGAAGAGCCGCCGAGCATGTTGTATCCCTCGGGTGCGTTCCAGCGCTTGTTGTGCAACTCGCGCTCTTCGGTCGTATGGATCGCGAACTTATCGAGCGGGAGCGTGATGACTTCGTCTCCCTGCTTGTCGAGCCAGGCCCGATCGAGCGGCACTTCGACGAGCATCTTGCGCCATTCCTTGAGCTTCGTAGAAGCTTCGTCGAACAGCGGCTTGCGGTAGGAGAAGTACAAGCTGCACTTCGTCGCATCGTCGGGAGCGAAGCTTTGCCGCGAGACGATCACGGCGTTGACGGATCCGCTGCCGGGCAGGTCGACATCGGTGATGACGGGATACGTGATCTCGCCGCTGGTTACGGTGCGAGCAGGATCGACGAGTTTTTGCATTCGGAACGCGGCCACATCGGGAAGCGCGATGCGGGGCGTTGCCGCAGGCTCGAGCTGCGAGCCGGATTCGATCGCAGCGAACCGGCCGCTCGGCATCGGCAACGTGCCGGGAGTCGTCACGACGGGGACCGGATCGACGCGCTCCGAGAGCACCGGATTTCCCTCGCCGTTTTTCACTTCAAGCGCAACGCTCGCGCATGCGCCGTAGCCCCGGACGTCGATCACCAACGCCTCGGGGAGCAGCCGATCGGCAAGATTCACTTTAAAGATTTTCTCGCCGCCGGCACCGTTCAGCCGGATGGTCCCGTTCAGTTTCTTATGCACTTGCCGCAGTTGATCCAACTGCGGGATCTGTACGATCAGCTCATCACCGCTACGAAACGCGAAGTCGGCAGCCGAAAGCGACGACGACCAGAGCAGAAACGCAATCGTTGCGATCAGCGAACGATCGAGCCGGAAAAGGGTCGTCATAGGTGAGTTGCCTGCTAGGTGAGAGCTTGGGGGACAGGCGTTCGAGATTGTGCGCGGTCCGTAGACTGCCCCTTGGAACGCAGCAATGCAGGCCGGATTTCTTATTTGTCATACAGCATGAAGTTTGCCCGCAACGTTCGTTTGACGGCGGTGAGCTCGGCAGGCGTGAGCGGTGGTTCGGCGAGCAAGTCCTTTCGTCGCGCTTCGGCCGCCTCTTTGCTTTCGGCCTGCACAAGCCGACTGAAACCGTTCGAGTCGCGCATGTGATACCAGTTCGGCATGTAGGCTTGGTTCGTTTGATTCAGCACCGGCAACTGCAACCGAATCCGGCCGCCGAGTTCGGGGTAGTCGATCGTCACGTGTCCTTTTCCGTCGCCGGTGATTCCTTCGAGACCATCGGCCGTGTCGGTTCTGAGAGTGTAAGTCTCGCCGGGGGCCAAGATGAGCGCCTCGGTCCAAGTCGCACCGCTGCGGCGCGCGAGCCGAAACGAAAACGGTTTCGCATCGAGATTGTGAATGCGACCCTCTTTCGGCGGCGGCCCGCTCGGTTCGGCTCCCAGCGCGGTCAGGGGTGATACCGTCGCGGCACACAAGAGGATGCAGGCGCATGTGATGACGGAGCGAGACATAGCGATGAACCTCAAGGTTGTAAAAGACATGCTGCTGGAAAGTTCATCGTACTCACCCGACAAACGAACTGCCATGCTGCGGCCGAACACCCGAAATGTTATTTTGGGTGCTATTCTGCCGGCCGCGGCGTGAGTCGTTAGGCGTTGATGAATTTGCCGGAAAATAGTTGCAAATCCCTCGGCAACTTGCGATATCAACAGCATCCAGACGGTGCAATTCAAAGGAACATCAACATGGCAAACATCGACGATCTCGTCGCGCGGATCGATTCGGAATTCTCCGCCAGCGAGCAGCGTGTCAAGCATTTGCAAAACGAAGCCTTGGCGGCCTATGAAGGTCGCCAGGAGCGATTCAAGACGTTCCTTAAGACCTGCGAACGCCTGCAAGACGTCTGGCGTCCGCGGTTGGAAACGCTGGCGAAGAAATTCGGCGACGAAGTGAAGGTGTCGCCGAGCGTGGTGCGCGGCGAGCGGCATGTGACGCTCGACTTCAAATCACCATTGGCTGCCGTAAAGCTGGCGTTCTCGGCCTCGACCGATCCCGACGTCCGCAAGCTCGTGTTGCAATACGACCTGGAGATCTTGCCGATCTTGATGGAGTTTCCGCGGCACGCGCAATTTGAGGCTCCGCTCGACAACATCGACGCGGCCTCGGTCGGCAAATGGATCGATGACCGCATCGTCGATTTCGTGAAGTCGTATCTCGCGATGCAGCACAATCAGTACTATCTCAAAGACCACATGGTGACCGATCCGATCTCCGGCACGTCGTTGCCGAAGTTCGCAGCCGCGGCGACGCACCTACAAGACGGCGTGACCTACCACTTCATCTCCGAAAAGACCCGCGATGAGTTCGTCGCCCGCGGCGGCAAGAAGTAATGGGCCGCGCCGATAAGCACACGGATGTCGAACCCACCCAGGAAAAGCTCAAGCGTAAGGATTACGATCGCGAGCTGGAAAAGCTGCATGTCGAGCTCGTCAAGCTGCAGGAGTGGACGAAGCACCGTGGCCTGAAGATCTGCATTGTTTTCGAGGGACGCGACGGGGCAGGCAAGGGGGGGACGATCAAGGCTCTCACCGAGCGCGTGAGCCCGCGCGTGTTTCGCGTCTATGCGCTTCCGCCGCCGACCGAGCGCGAGAAGTCGCAGATGTATTTGCAGCGCTATGTGCCGCTGCTGCCGGCCGCCGGCGAGATCACGATCTTCGATCGCAGTTGGTACAACCGAGCCGGCGTCGAGCGCGTGATGGGCTTCTGCCCCGAAGAGCAAGTCGACGGATTTCTGAATGCGGTGCCGGGCGTCGAGAAAGCGATCGTCGATTCGGGCGTGCTCTTATTGAAATACTGGCTCGAGGTGAGCCCGGAAGAGCAGACGCGCCGCATCGAGGGTCGAATCCACGACGGTCGCAAGATCTGGAAGCTCTCGCCGATGGATCTCAAGTCGTACGGTCGTTGGTACGACTATTCCCGCGCTCGCGACGCGATGTTCGCAGCGACCGACTCCGCATGGGCGCCGTGGTACGTCGTCCGCAGCGACGACAAGAAGCGGGCTCGGCTCAACGTCATCAGCCATCTGCTGAGCCAAGTCGAGTATCGGGACGTGCCGCGCGAGAAGATCAAGTTGCCGAAACGGCAAAAGGACAAGAGCTACGTCGAGTCGAAGCATCCGTTCAAATTCATCCCGGAGAAGTTTTAGTCAGCCACGTTTATGCGATCTTCCCTCTCCACGGCGCAACCTCCGAGCGACGAAGCAAGCGAACTTAAACTCGCGAGTCCGACGACGCTTCCTCCCTCGGGACGAAGCGCGCCGCTCGGAGCTACGTGCGTCGACGGCGGCGTCAATTTCAGTCTCTACTCGCGCACGGCGGCCGGTGTCGAACTGCTGCTGTTCGAGCGGGTCGACGATGCACGGCCGTCGCAGATCATCACGCTCGACCCGGTCGCGAATCGCACCTATCACTACTGGCATGCGTTCGTGCCGGATCTTACGGCCGGACAATTGTACGGCTATCGCGTTCGCGGCCCTGTCGATGCGTTGCTCGTGCAGCGTTTCGACCCTGAGAAGTTGCTGCTCGATCCCTATGGTCGGGCCGTCGCCGTGCCTGCGAATTACGACCGCGGCGCAGCAGGGCGACCCGGCGACAACGGGGCCACGGCGATGAAGAGCGTCGTCGTCGACCCGAGCACCTACGATTGGGAAGGAGACAAGCCGCTGCGGCATTCGTCGACGCAGACGATCATCTACGAGCTGCACGTGCGCGGCTTCACGAAGCACGCGAACTCCGGTGTCGACGAAGCGAAGCGCGGCACATATGCCGGCGTCGTCGAGAAGATTCCTTATCTGAAAGAGTTGGGCATTACCGCGGTCGAGTTGCTGCCGGTGTTTCAATTCGATCCGCAGGATTGCCCCGCCGGGCGAACGAACTATTGGGGCTACGCACCGATCTCGTTCTTCGCCCCGCACTTGGCTTATAGCTCGCAGCCGTGTCCCTTGGCCGCGATCGACGAATTCCGCGACATGGTCAAAGCGCTGCACCGCGCGGGGATCGAGGTCATTCTCGATGTCGTGTTCAATCACACGGCCGAAGGCAGCGAGGCTGGGCCGACGCTTTCATTCCGCGGCATCGACGATCCGACGTACTACATTCTCGAAGGTGCGAATCGAACCTACGCGAATTACACCGGCTGCGGCAACACGCTCAACGCCAACCATCCCGTCGTGCGGCGTTTGATCGTCGATAGCCTGCGCTACTGGGTCGAGGAACTGCACGTCGACGGGTTTCGCTTCGATCTCGCCTCGATCCTTTCGCGCGACCCGTCGGGCCGGCCGATTCCCGATGCGCCGGTGTTGTGGGATATCGAGTCTGATCCCGTATTGGCGGGGACGAAGTTGATCGCCGAAGCGTGGGACGCCGGCGGACTGTATCAAGTCGGCAGTTTCGTCGGCGACGCTTGGAAAGAGTGGAACGGTCGATTCCGCGACGACATCCGCGACTTTCTCCGCGGCGAATCCGGCTCGCTGCGGCGCGCGGCCGATCGCTTCGTCGGCAGTCCCGAGGTGTATGGTCACAAGTTGCGTGAAGCGGAGCAATCGGTGAACTTCGTCACTTGCCACGACGGCTTCACGCTCAACGACTTGGTCTCGTACAACGGCAAGCATAACGAAGCGAACGGCGAGCACAATCGCGACGGCGCAGACGACAACCGCAGCTGGAACTGCGGTGTCGAAGGACCGACCGACGATCCGGAGATCGAGCAGCTGCGCAATCGGCAAGTGAAGAACTTTCTCACGCTGACGCTGATGTCGCTCGGTGTGCCCATGATCCTCATGGGCGACGAAGTCCGACGAACCCAGCTCGGCAACAACAACGCTTATTGCCTCGATGATGAATCGAACTGGTTCGATTGGTCGCTCGTCGAACGACACGCCGACGTGCTTCGCTTTGCGAGCTTGCTCTGCGCTCGGCGTACGGCCCGCGATGCGACGCACGAACAGGGCCGGCTCAGCATCATCGAAATGTTGCGAAAGTCGAACCATGCTTGGCACGGCGTCCGGCTCAATCAACCGGACTGGGGCGATTCGTCGCGCAGCATCGCCCTTACGGCCGAATTGCCGCGCGATGGGATGACCATTCATCTGATCTTCAATGCGTACCACGATCCGCTGGAGTTCGAACTGCCGACGACGATCGATGGTCGACCCTGGCGGCGCTGGATCGACACCGGCCTCGAGTCGCCGCACGATATCGTCCCTTGGCAGGAAGCCCCACCGACCACGGAGCCGGCGTATTCCGCGGCGTCTCGGTCGGTCGTACTGCTGTTCTCCGGCGGAGGTTAGCTCCGGTGATCATTTATTCGGTGTCGGTGCAGGTCGCCTAAATATTATCAAACCGAAACACTCTGCCCAAATCGCGCAGCGGCGATATATTGAACGGCCGCAACTCATGCGGATTCACATCCTTGCTTGTCGGAGGCTCATCGTGCCTTGCCGTTTCGTGCGGTGTTTTCTCATCGCTTCGGCAGCTCTTCTCGGCTGCACAGGCTTTCTCGGTTGCAATAAGCCCCCCGGCGCCGCTCCGTCGGGTCCTACGGCGACGCTCGTCACGGCCGCCCTCCCTTTGCAGCGCGAGGTGCAGGACTACGAAGACTACACGGGCCGCGTCGCCGCGCAGTACTCCGTCGACCTGCGAGCGCGCGTGACGGGCTACTTGGATAAGATTGAGTTTCAAGACGGCACCGAAGTGAAAGCCGGCGCTTTGTTGTTCGTGATCGACCGGAGACCGTTCAAGGCGGCCAACGACAGCGCCGTAGCGCTCGTCGCCGTGAAGAAAGCGGCGTCCGCATTTCGCGATGCCGAATTCAAGCGCAATCAAGAACTGATCAAGAAGAGCGCGGTAAGCCAATCGGAATTCGATCAATCGGCCGCGGCCTTCGAAGAAGCCAAGGCGATGGTCTCTTCGTCGGAAGCCGAGTCCGAAATCACGAAGTTGAACCTCAACTTCACGGAAATCCACGCTCCGATCGCCGGCGTCGTCAGCAATCGGAAGCTCGACATCGGCAACCTCGTCGTCGCCGATCAAACGTTGCTTACGTCGATCGTCTCGGTCGATCCGGTGTATGTGAACTTCGACGTCGACGAGCGCCGCCTGCTCCGAATTCAACAAGAGGTTCGCGAAGGGCGCATTAAGCTGGTCGACGGCATTCACATTCCGATCGAGCTCGGGCTCGACAACGAAATCGGCTTCCCGCATCCGGGCACGATCGACTTCGCCGACAATCAAATCGATGCGAACACCGGCACGATTCGGCTGCGGGCCGTCGTGCCGAACCCTTTGCCGTCCGTCGGGAAGCGGAAGCTCGTGCCCGGCATGTT
The DNA here is from genome assembly GCA_021413845.1 of Planctomycetia bacterium. Taxonomy (NCBI): domain Bacteria; kingdom Pseudomonadati; phylum Planctomycetota; class Planctomycetia; species Planctomycetia bacterium. The sequence goes on from JAIOPP010000151.1 coordinate 17,739, forward strand.
CGCGCGAGTTCGCGTTCCCCTTGGCGAGCCGCGGAACGCCGTGCTGATCGCCGAACAAGCGATCGGGAGCGATCAAGGGCAGAAGTTCGTCTACGTGGTCGATGCGGCCAAGAAGGTGCAGTATCGTCGGGTACGGGTCGGGCGCAGCGAGCGGGGACTCGTCGTCGTCGAGGAAGGGTTGAAGGCCGGCGAACCGATCATCGTCGCCGGAGTGCAGCGCGTCCGGCCGGGCTCGGCCGTCGACACGAACATGGTCGAGATGCAGACGTTTGCGATAGACGCGCCGACCTCGCCGTCGGGCAAGAGCGAAGCCGCCGTGCCGACTCCGCCAGCGCCGACGCCGACTTCGACCGCGACTCCCGCAGCCGCGCCGGTCTCGACCCCCACGGCCACGCCCTCCGCGCAGAAATAGGACGATCCCGTGTTTTCTCGCTTCTTCATCGATCGTCCGATTTTCGCCGCCGTGTTGTCGATCGTGATGACGATCGCCGGCGGCGTCGCCGTGCTGACGTTGCCCGTCGCGCAGTATCCCGAGATCGCGCCGCCGACGGTGCAGGTCTCGTGCACGTATCCCGGCGCGAGCGCCGTGGTCGTCGCCGAAACGGTCGCCGCGCCGATCGAGCAGCAGGTCAACGGCGTCGAGCGGATGTTGTACATGTCGTCGCAATGCACGAACGACGGCGCATACAACCTCACGGTCACGTTCGAGCTCGGCACGAACCTCGACATGGCGCAGGTCTTGGTGCAGAACCGGGTGTCGATGGCGCTGCCGACGCTGCCCGACATCGTCAAGCAGACCGGCGTGACGACGAAGAAGAAGTCGCCGAACATCATGTTGGTCGTCAACCTGACGTCGCCCGACGGCCGCTACGATCAGCTCTACTTGAGCAACTACGCGACGATCAACATCAAAGATACGCTGGCGCGCATCAAGGGAGTCGGCGACGTCACGTTTCTCGGCCAGCAAGACTACAGCATGCGGCTCTGGCTCGACGCGGATCGGCTCAAGGCGTTCAACCTCACAAGCGGCGACGTCGTCAAATCGCTGCGCGAGCAGAACGTGCAGGTCGCGGCGGGGCAGATCGGTCAGCCGCCGGTGCCGAGCGGCCTCAGCTTCCAGTACACGATGACGACGCTCGGTCGACTGGTCGATCCGGAGCGGTTCGCCGATATCATCGTCAAGACCGGCGACTCCGGCCAAACGGTTCGGGTTCGCGACGTCGCGCGGGTCGAGCTCGGCGCCAAGAGCCAAGATCAGACAGCGCTGCTCGATGGCAAGCCGACCGTCGGCTTGGCCGTGTTTCAGCTCCCCGGCTCGAACGCAGTCGCGACGGCCGAAGTCGTGCGGAAGACGATGGAGCATTTGAAGGCAGAGTTCCCCGACGGCCTGCAATACTCGATCGTCTACGATACGACGCCGTTCATTGAAGAATCGATTCACGAAGTCTACAAGACGCTGTTCGAAGCGATCATCTTAGTCGCGATCGTCGTGATGGTGTTCCTGCAGAATTGGCGCTCGGTGATCATTCCGCTGATCGCCGTGCCGGTGTCGCTCGTCGGCACGTTCGCCGTGATGGCGATGCTCGGCTTCAGTTTGAACAACATCTCGCTGCTTGGGCTCGTGCTCGCGATCGGCGTCGTGGTCGACGATGCGATCGTCGTGGTGGAGAACGTCGAGCGCTGGATCGGCCTGGGCTTGCCGCCCAAGGAAGCCGCCTATAAGTCGATGGAAGAAGTGACGGTCGCGGTCATCGCCATCGCGTTCGGCTTGAGCGCGGTGTTTATTCCGACGGCGTTCATCTCCGGCATGTCGGGCCAGTTCTATCGTCAGTTTGCGCTGACGATCGCCACGTCGACCTTGATCTCGGCCTTCAACTCGCTGACGCTCAGCCCGGCGCTCGCCGCGATCTTGCTCAAGCCGCACGGCGCGAAGAAAGACCCGTTGACGAAGCTGCTCGACACGACGCTCGGCTGGTTCTTCCGAGGCTTCAACAAGTCGTTCGACGCGACGACGAATTTCTACGAACGGCTCGTCAAGCTCTGCTTGCGCGGGGCCGTGATCGGCTTGGCCGTGTACGTCGGGCTGCTGTTTCTCACCTACAAGGGCTTCACGACCGTACCGACCGGCTTCGTGCCGGCGCAAGACAAAGGCTACTTGCTCATCTCCGCGCAGCTGCCCGACTCGTCGTCGCTAGAGCGGACGCAGCACGTGATGCGCAGGGTCGACGAAATCGTGAAGCAAGTCCCCGGCGTCGCGCATCGGATCGTCATCTCGGGGCAGTCGTTCCTGCTCAACGCTAACGGCTCGAACTTCGGCTCGATGTACGTCGTGCTCGATGAGTTCCACCACCGGCACGGCAAAGAGTTGGGGGCCGATCACATCGCGAGCGAACTGCGCAAGAAGCTTTACGTCGCGATTCCCGAGGCGCAGATCGGCGTCTTCGGCGCGCCGCCGGTCGACGGTGTCGGCAACGCCGGCGGCTTCAAGATCATGGTCAAGCTCCGCGGCGGCGGCGAGCTCAAGGAACTGCAAGGACAAGTCGACAATCTCACCGAGAAGGCCAACGCGCAGCCGCAACTGGTCGGCGTGTTCAGCATGTTCCGCGCCAACACGCCGCAGCTCTATCTCGACATCGACCGCACGAAATGCAAGACGATGGGCGTAGCGCTCAACGATGTGTTCGATTCGCTGCAAGTTTATCTCGGTGGCTACTACGTCAACGACTTCAATCAGTTCGACCGGACTTGGCAAGTGAACTTGCAGGCCGATGCCAAGTTCCGCATCGATCGCAACGACATTCAGAAGATCAACGTTCGCAACACGGCCGGGCAGATGGTGCCGCTCAGCGCCGTGGCGACGGTCGAAGACTCGTCGGGCCCGGTGTTGATCAATCGCTATCAAAACGTCACGGCGGCGACGATCAACGGCAGTTGGAAGCCGGGCGTCAGCTCGGGCCAAGCCATGACGGCGATGGAAGGAGTCGCCGCCCGAGAACTCCCCGGCAACATGAGCACCGAGTGGACCGAGCTCAGCTATCAGGAGAAGACCGAAGGTAATACGGCGATCTATATCTTCCCACTGTGCATCTTGTTCGTGTTCCTCACGCATGCCGCCGAGTACGAGAGCTGGACGCTGCCGCTGGCGATTATCTTGATCGTGCCGATGAGCTTGCTCTGCGCCTTGGCCGGGGCGGCCTACCGCGGTATGGACAACAACATTTTCACGCAGATCGGGTTCGTCGTGCTCGCGGGCCTGGCGTGTAAAAACGCGGTGCTCATCGTCGAGTTCGCCAAGCAAAACCGGGAGCAAGGGACGAATCGATTCGATGCGGCCGTCATTGCGTCGAAGCTCCGGCTCCGGCCGATCATGATGACGTCGTTCGCGTTCATCCTCGGCGTCGTGCCGTTGATGTTGGCGACCGGTGCCGGTGCCGAGATGCGGCAAACGCTCGGCACCTCGGTCTTCGCCGGCATGCTCGGCGTCACGTTCTTCGGCATCTTCCTCACGCCGATCTTTTACTTCGTCCTACAGACGTTCTCCGAATGGTGGTCGCCGCACTCGCACCATGCTCCGCATCAGCCCCCGTCTCAGGACGCGGCGCACGCTCCGTCGGCCGACCATACTCACCCCGGGTAACGATCATGACCCAGCGCATCGCCATCGTGACCGGCGGCGGAGATTGTCCCGGCTTGAACGCCGTGATTCGGGCAGCCGTGAAGGCGGCTTGCATTCGGGGTTGGGAGGTTCTCGGCATCATCGGCGGCTACGAAGGGTTGCTGTCGACCGATCGCTTCATCGACCTCGACTATAAGAGCGTCGGCGGATTGCTCACGCGCGGCGGCACGATCCTCGGCACCGCCAATCGCGGCAGGTACTCGGCCAAGGTCGGCCACGGCGACTCGCGCCGCTTGCCGGTCGAGCTGCTCGAAGAGACGAAGCAAGGGATGGAGCGGCTCGGCGTGTCGGCGCTGATCTCGATCGGCGGCGACGGTTCGCTAAGCATCGCGCAGCAGATGCACGAGCACGGCATTCCGATCGTCGGCGTGCCGAAAACGATCGACAACGATCTCAGCGGCACGCTGCAGACCTTCGGGTTCGACTCGGCCGTGGCCTGCGCGACCGACGCGATCGACCGACTGCATACTACGGCCGAAAGCCACAACCGCGTGATGGTGCTCGAAGTGATGGGGCGCTACGCCGGCTGGATCGCGATCTACGCGGGGGTCGCCGGCGGAGCCGATGTGATCCTGATTCCCGAGATGCCGTTCCGCTATGAGAGCATCTGCGCGAAGATCGAAGAGCGCAAGCAGCGGGGGCGACTGTTCACGATCGTCGTCGTCGCGGAAGGGGCTCGTCCGGCGGGAACGGACTTCATCACCGCAGGCGACACCACGAAGATCGGCGAGGCGCGGCTCGGCGGCATCGGCGCGGTCGTGACCGCCGAAATCGAAAGATTAACTGGCATCGAAACTCGCTGCTGCGTTCTCGGCCATTTGCAGCGGGGCGGCAGCCCGACGACGTTCGATCGGGCCCTCTGCTCGATCTTCGGCGCGAAGGCGGTCGAGTGCGTGGCGGCAGGCGAGTTCGGAAAGATGGTCGCCTACCAGGGCTCGACCGTCACGGCGATTCCGATCCTCGACGCCGTGAACAAGCTGAAGACCGTCGACCTCAACGGCAGCCTCGCTACGACGGCCCGCGCGCTCGGTATTTCGCTCGGTGACTAACCGAAGTCGAGTGTGCGCATTTCAAGCAAACGGCGTAATACTCGTCCACTTTCCTTGCAATTCGAGACGTTACGGGCATTGTTTAACTTGCTTCGCGGTGGAGCCCCAAGCCGATTCTCTCTGACATGCTGAAGCCGACTCAGATTGCGATCCCCACGTTGGTCCGAGTGAAAGCCGGCGCGCTTGATCGACTTGGAATCTATCTCCGCCGCAACGAGCACTTCAAGGTCGCGGTCCTACAAAGCCAGGGACTGAACGCAACTTTGTCCGATCGCGTTCGTCGCAGTCTGGCTGACCAGTCGATCGAGATCGCCGCGCTGATCGACGTCGCGCAGAACGATCTCGAATCGGCGGCCCGATGGTTCACCGATCTCCCTCCGGACATTGCGGCGATCGTCGGCGTCGGCGGCGGCAAAGCGTTGGACATCGCGAAATACGTCGGCTTCCTGTCAAGAAAGCCGTACTATGCCGTGCCGACGTCCCTCTCGAACGACGGCTTCTGCAGCCCGCAATCGAGCTTGACGATTCGCGACAAACGGCGATCGCTTCCAGCGGCGCTCCCGTTCGCGGTCGTCATCGACACAGCCGTCTGTCAGGCTGCGCCGACTGCGCTCACGCTCTCCGGAGTCGGCGACCTAGTCGCGAAGTTCACTGCCGTTGCCGATTGGAAGTTGTCGTTCCACGCTACCGACGAACCGGTGAACGATTTCGCGGCGCTCCTCTCCGATGGTTCGATTCATGCTTACCTGAGCCATCCGGCCTTGGATCTCGAAGGAATCCGTCTGTTGGCGACTTCGTTGATGCTGAACGGGATTGCCATGGAGTTGAGCGGTTCGTCACGCCCGGCGAGCGGAAGCGAGCATCTCATCTCGCACGCTCTCGATATGATTTCGGCGAGGCCGCGACTGCATGGTCTGCAAGTCGGCGTCGCCTGCTACGTCGTTAGTCAACTGCAGCAGGAAAACACGGCACGCATCGCCGGCTTGTTCGATGCCGTCGGTTTTTGGGACGCGATCGCCTCCGATCCGTTCTCGCGCAGAGAATGGCTCGAAGCGGTCCGCATCGCACCGTCGCTGAAAAGCGGCTTCTACACCATCCTTTCGAGCCGCGATGCAGTGCCCGAAGTCGACCGGATTCTACGGCAGGATCCTCGGCTCGAGCGCTGCTTTCAGGACTGACGTCGAAAAGCTCGGGTGTTCGGCGCGGCGTATCGTTAGACTGTCCGATCGCATCGGCGCATCTCGGGCCCTAGAAAATCGGCACTCCATGGCGAACTTCTTCGAATACATCACCCGGCGGCTGACGGAATCTTGGCGGACGGAGGAACCCTCGGGCCGCAGCTCCGTGTTTCGCTGTCGATGCGAACGGCCGGTCTACTTTCGCAACAGCATCTGCTTGGGTTGCCGAGCGCAACTGGGGTACGATCCCGAGTTGCGACGGCTCGGCGCCTTATCGCCGGGTCCTAAACCGGACACGTGGCGCATAGACGGAGAAGACGACGATGCGCCGCTGCAGCGACGCTGCGCAAACTTCGATTCGCCGGCGGGATGCAACTGGCTTACGCCCGCTGCGGAAACGGAGCCGCTTTGTCGTTCGTGTCGCCTGAACCGGACGATTCCGGATCTGGGCGTCCAAGAAAACGGAGTGTTGTGGCGCAAGATCGAAAATGCGAAACGCCGCTTGGTCTCTCAGTTGCTCACGCTCGGACTCCCTGTGGCGTCGCGAGTCGACGAAGATCCGGAACACGGCGTCATGTTCGACTTTCTTCGCTCGCCGGCCGAAGGACCGCGGATACTTACCGGCCATGCCGACGGCTTGATCACGCTCAATGTCGAAGAAGCCGACGATTCACAGCGCGAGAAGATCCGTGATCAGATGCGCGAGCCGTATCGTACGCTGCTGGGCCATCTACGACACGAGATCGGCCACTACTATTGGGATCGCTTGGTCGACGGCACACCGTGGCTCGAAAAGTTTCGAGAGCTCTTCGGCGACGAGCGGCAAGACTATGCCGCAGCTCTCAAACGAAATTACGAACAGGGCCCACCGGCGGATTGGGCAGACCGTCACATCACGTCTTACGCTTCGGTCCATCCCTGGGAGGATTGGGCGGAAAGCTGGGCCCACTACCTTCACGTCGTCGATAGTCTCGACACGGCCTTGCGTTTCGGCCTTCGCGGAGAAGACGTCGAGGCCGCCGTCGAACCGTTTTCGGTCGACGATCTCTACAATCCGCAGGTCGATGATGCACAGCGCGTGATCTTACTCGTCAATTCTTGGATCCAACTCACGACGGTGCTCAACGAGTTGGCGCGAAGCATGGGCCAGCACGATTTCTATCCTTTCGTGATGTCCCGACCGGTCCTGCGAAAAATGCACTTTATTCAAATGATCGTGAAAGAAGCCCGCGGCGGCCGCTCGTTGATCTGAGCTTCGTTACGGCTCGATTGGAATCTTCGACAATTTTGTTTGCCGTTGCACGTGAGTAAACCACGTATGCAGCACCCAGAGAGCCGAGGTAAGGGCCTAAGAGTAAGAGCCGGCGACCCCCGAGGTGGGCAGTCATTGGCGAACCCTCACAGCGGATTCAAGCGCTGCGGATCGTCCGACTTCGGGCTGTTGCCCAAGCGGCTTACGGGACTTGCGATCAGATCGTCGTCGGGATCCGGCTGTAACAGCAACAGTAGCTTTTCCCGGCCGGTAAACTACGGATCGAGCCACAACGCTCGCGCTTCAGGTTCGCAAACAGCATCGGCCACGCTACGGAACACTGCAGTAAATCGCAGTTTTTCGCAGGTGGCCGATAATAAGAGTGCCCCCTTCAGGACTCGAAGAGACGCTAAAACGCCGGAAATGGAGAGGTCCGAGGGCCTCTGCACCGGATTTGCTGCCAATGTCGACATTTCGAGCACCGCAGCTAACGACTTGGCATCTGTAGTCGAGGCCTGGCCGACGCTCCCTGATGCGACGAAGCAAGCGATCCTCAACCTAGTCGATCGAGCATCTAGGCACGCACCGCACGGCTAGGCCCAGGTTGGGAATTCCCAAGTGAGCCGACGGACGCTCGTCAGAAAAACCGAGGGACCCATCAGCCCCAAAATCTTAGCCACACCACTCCCGGTCTTATACGCGGGCGGTACGTCTAACCTCGCTGGAGCGCTATAACATTTTTTGATGTTAAGCTGGGCAGCATGCGGAAATATCATGCGATTCATTCTTTAGGAACGCGGAGGAAGACCCTGAATCGAATTCAGATGCGTCCAGTAGGAATGAATGATGAAGTTCGATGCCGTAGCGTTTTTTTGTAGTTCGCTCAATACGGACATCAGTCCTACGACGTCAGAGTTCTCAGTAATTGCACTGAAATCACCCAACGCTAAGGGATCTATTTTACCTGTCGATTTGTCCACAATAGAAACCCCTTGTACTATGCGGAAGATTACGTATTTTCCCGCCACATGAATCACGTGTGGTCGTCGGTAATGCGGAATCGACGGGTTCGCCTCATAGAAGGCGTTCAGATGGTGAAAAATCGTTTCTAAACTCGCGCCGTCGGAAGCAAAGATCACCTTATACGGCCAGTCTTCATAGTTTTTGACTTGCACAAAGCCGACCACTCTTTTCTCAAGTGACGATGTCGGTGGTATAGCTGCCATCCCAGAAAGTGCGTCTTCGAGTTCTACCTTGTTCAGCATTGCCTTGATGGATGCGACACCAAGAGTTCCCTCGACCGGAGAAAAAGCCTTTCCCAGGCCATCTCGGTTATGAAAATCGTAACGCGGTGTAGTGTCGGTCGTTATCAACACATCAAGTTGACCGGACTCTTCCCCATTTTCGCCGAACAAGAACCCGCCAAATGAGACGTTGCATTTCGAGGGAGCATGCAGCTTTAAGAACTGAGCGTATACCCTCTCGCGAGACATGCCATTGTCGGTCGTGTTCGGAAATATCTTAGAAGCGGTGGATTCACCGCGAATAACGGCAGCGACCTCAAGAAAATAAGCGCGAAGTCTGTCGAAGAACGGCGTCTTCATTTACTGGTCTCTGATTGGATTTTGAAAAGCACAGCTTAGACCACTTCGTGGCCATCCATCCAACTGCCACGCCTTGCAGACTTCGCGTGTTCTCTCCGCCTCTTCCAGCGAAATCAACTTAGCTGAGACTCATCGTCGACGCGCGGCATCGAATTCATCGGGCAATAGTCGTAACTTCCGACTAGCGATTCTTCCGGTCGGAATACGTCCACGGCCATACACCGATAGCTCAGATCCGAGCGCATTGGCTCCCGCCGCAAGCAAGTCCGGCTACCGTTCGTTCGGATCAGGAGGGCCGAAAACTTCCGGCTTAGGATGTTCAATACGCTCTGGTGGAGAGCCTTTTTCGGAAGTTTGTCGATCAGAAATACATCGTTCGCAGTTATCGGAGCAAAAACCAGCTCCCAGACCACCCAGAAGACCTCCGGCAACTCCTCCTGTTCCGCCAACGACCGCTCCAATTCCTACGTCACGAACGCATTTAGAGCAGGAGGTAGTCCATCCAGCTTTATGAACCGCTAAAGTTGAGTTGGTATCCACTACTGTCGCTCGGGCCATGTCCTTCCAGCTTTCAAGTCCGGTAAGTCGGCGAGAAGATGGAAATGAGTCACGAAGCGCCGGAGCCGCGTCTGCAAATGGATTTGACCCCCAGGAAATACCGGGTACTCCCGGCTGCCCATTAAGTGATCCAACGACGTGCCATTTTCCCTCTGATGAAACAAACGACGGATCATCCTTTCCATCGCCGTCAAAGTCCGTGAACACGACTCTTTTTGGATCCCAACCCGGAGGAAGTGGCGCTCCCCAAGCGAATAGAGATGAGCCGAGTTCGCCAGTAGCCCTCTTGATATGAACGTGACCATCCGACGTGATATAGATTCGGTCTGACTTTTTGTCCCCATCAACATCCGCGACTTGTACGCCTTTGTCCGGCCAACCGGGGAGCTGTTCACCCCAGGTTCCGATGATGCCGCGTGTCGGCGTATCTACAATGTGCCATTTGGCAGTGCCGGGCGCTAAGAATGCTCGATCAGCTATACCGTCACCGTTGAAATCGGCAACTCCGACTTCGTTTGACCATCCAGGCGCTGCCTCGGAACCCCAAGGTATTCCTGGCGCTCCTAAAGGGAACGCATCCTTCCCATTCTGAGTAAGCAACACATACCATTTGGAATCTATCGGACTTACAAAGGCGCGGTCGGTTTTGCGATCTCCATTGAAATCGGCCAGGACGATCCCCGATTTGAGCCATCCGGGCGGCATTGCTTCCCCCCAAGAGATCCCTGGAACACCCAATTGGCCAGTCGCAGTGATGATGTGCCACTTCCCATTGACGTCCGATATATAAAGCCGATCCGCTTTTCCATCTCCGTCGAAATCGCCAATGTGGACTCCAAATGCAGGCCAGCCGGGAAGTTGCGATCCCCAAGATTTGGAATCAGGACCCGAATTCGTAAGCACGAGATACCAGCGCGCGTCGTCGGTACTGACAAAAGCGCGATCCGTCTTCTTATCGCCGTCGAAATCTCCCAGGTAAACGACGACACCGGGATCGCTAGGCATACACAATGAAATGAGCAACGCAACGTGACTCAACACATCGCACCTCGCAGGTAAAGAACTAGATCGACTCGAACGCAATCATACCTCTTCCGAGCCATAGCAGTACAGCAATTGGTCTTACTTTCTTCTTGAAGAATAGGCACATTCTCAAGCGTTTGAGAAACGGCTAGGCCGAAGCTTGAGGTTTGGTCGCCGACCGAATAATACTAGCGCCATGAAGCCCAATCACCGCCACAAACTCCGCTACGGTCCGTACGCCGCCCCCCGTTTCCGCTACGGCTCGACGGCCAACGACGCGTGCCGAGGCGACGTCGTCCTTGTAGCGATCTCTGACGGTCGGATCCCTTGGCCTCTGGGCCGCGTGAAGGGCAACTCCAATCGAGCCCTCGTCGTCTACGGTGGTCTCGTCCGAGCCGTGCGGCGTGAGGCATCTCAAGCGGTCGCGTATTGGTGGGGCGTAACGGCGCAGACCGTAACGAAGTGGCGGAAGGCTCTCGGCGTCAACGAGCAGACCGAAGGCGATCGAACCGTGAGAGCCGAGCACGGTCGCCGCAACTGGTTGAAGGTCGGGCCGAAGCCGCCGTTCTTTAAGCGGATGCGCGAGGCCGCGGCCCGCCTTCAGGAATCCGCGATGCGGGCGATCCACGACGTCAGAGAAACTATCAACCGAAAGGAATCATACCTTAAGCGATAAAGCCCTCGAACACCTTAAGAAATACGTCGCGAACAACGGCGACGACGACATCCCCGCGCAGGAAGACGATCTTGAACTTCCGAGCCTCGGCGACGGGCTCTACAAGCCCTACGCGCGCGCATCGAACAAACCGGCGTATGCCCTGCATATCATCCAGCAGAGCGGCGAGGTCCGGAGCTTCCAGTATTTCCAGCTCGATAGTGGGTCGGAATACAAGCCCGGCGTCATCACGCTGCGGTTCCTCGGACTGAAGGTCTTCGAGGTCGAGATTGCGGGGCGAAATCTCTGGCAGCTATACGACTCCGTACATTCGCACCGCATGCCGTGGGTAAAGGTCGATTCGCGGCAGTTCGACTTGGGCGATGGCTTGTCAGTGATCGAACGGGTTACGATCAGCGAAGAGCCGGAGAAGCTCGGCATCGAATAGCGTGGCCACCGAACTACGCAGTCAGGATCGTTTTCAGTGCTCCATCAGCGATTTGACTGCGACGCAATTGGTATTCCTTAACTAGGACGTCCGCCATGATAAGTCTATCTTGCCATTTTTGAACTTTTCGATACCAGACGACGATGCCGGTGACGATCCACACCATACCGAATGCGAATACGGTCAACCCTACCTGATCGTAAAAGTCGCGGTCCACAACCATTTTGCCCAAGGTGTTCCCAATATCATCGAGTCGTGCATCATTAACTTGAACCAGTGTCGCGATTAGATGAGCCTCTTTGAGCGCCTCATTGATATCTCGAAGCGTGCTCGCAGTTGAAGGATCCGCCTCATGCAGATTTTTAATTTCGGCCATTTGCCCATATACACGGGCAAGCAGATCATATTGGTCGTTCAACGCAGTCATCAAGTCCGTCGCTGCCTTCTGACAATCCTGTATGGCAGTCATAGCTAATTTCATATATTCATATTCGTCGGCCATTTGCGCTGCACCCTCGCTAACCTTTTGCAATCGTCGAATAATTTTGCCTTCATCGCTATCGGGAGAAAACTGGTTGTTCTTGTCGCTTTCCGGTACCGGTGGGCCAGCCGCCTTTCCAGGTCGCTTAATATTTTTCACCGCCTCTTCGCTTGCTTTGAATTTCTTAGTAAGCACCTGCATACGGTCAATGCCAGCGTTGTATGCCGCTATGTCAGAGGTCGTGCCTTCGAGATGCACACTTATGGCTCGTGCATTCGCAACTGTGGACTTCGCCACATCAGAAACATTCCTTAGTGGCGCTAGTGAACTAAGAATGTCTTTTGCGACTTGACGCTTCGAAGATTCGAGATCGCGTACGTCGGCGATCGTGGCTTCGATGTTCTTTTCGTGGATGAGCGGTATCGCGATTCCGAATGCCGCAATCACAACGCCGACAATCGTTGCCGTTTTATAGAGACAATCGGTGGGCAACGCGGTTTTCACGAATGGCAACGTGTCTTCGCTCATAGTTACCTCTATTCACATAGCGATGGTCAGCGTAAAGAATTCGCGGGCATTCTAGTTCATAAGTCAAGGCGACAGAACCGTCATCTTCCAGGGTCGTCGTGAATATTTCGGAACGGCATATGGAATAAGGCGTGTAACGCTCCCGAAAGACCGCTTAACCGGCGGTAGGTCTATCGGTCCTGCCCGTGGTCGTGCCGGTATCGATCAACACGGTTCACGAATGATTTGCGGCCATCCCGGAAATACGAGTACGCATCGATCAGCACTCTCTGCATCGCGCGTTCTTCGTGCGGGCCGTTGGCGGCGGCTTCGGTCTTCAGTCCGCCAAGCGTGACGAAAACGCTAGTCATCGAGATGCGGCCCTCGGGCAGCCCCTCTTTCGGGCGCTCGATATATATTGTCAGCGTGAGGTCGTCGGTTGGGTCGGCATTTGGGTCGGGTGGGCGAGAGTCGGCGACCATTAGGATTCAGAAGCGGTCTTCTCGCCATCTTCGCGATTGATCGGGATCAAGGCGGACCATGCGATCACGTCCCAAGCATTTGACAATTCGCTGCCATCAAATCGCTTTCCTCCACACGGGTAAGCACGGCCCGCTTCATATTTCCCGATTCGCATCCTCGGATGAGAGCAAGAATTTCGCTCCCCGCTTCTTTCGGAGCCGTCTCGATAGGCTGCCATTGATTTGCCTGCTCGGCCGTGCGCCTGAGAGCTTGCTCGTTCTCGATGAGCGCTTGGCATTCAAGGCATCCCGATTTCCGCTTGGGGTTAATTGGGTGCCTGCGGATTTCTTCGCGCAGCTTTCACACGCTTACTCGCATGTATTGCTAAATCCATACTGCTTTTTCCGAAGCGCCATCAATCGCAACACTTCGTCGCAAGCCAGAACCAATGTGTCTAGGCCAATGTTCTCAACCGGCTGTTCGGAGCACGGGGTCTCTTCATACTCGCGGCGATACGATCCGTCGGCATATTTCGTTGGCGATCCGATTGAGTCGCTGGCGGGAGAGCCGATGTTTCCATCGCTATGCTGCGCTTGATGTTCTCCGGTTTCTTGGTTGTTCCCGGCATCCCCAGCGGCGCTCATAGCGGATTCAAGCACCGCGGATCGTCCGCATTCGGGCTGTTCACGAATCGGCTTACCGGCGTGGCGATCAAGTCGTCGTCGGGATAAGGCTGTAATAGCGACAGCAACTTTTCCTGGCCGGTGAACTCCGGATCGAGCCACAACGCTCGCGCGTCGGGCGGGAGAATGACCGGCATCCGATCGTGGAGCCCGGCCATCAACGGATTGGCTTCGGTCGTGATGATCGTCGCTGAGTCGATCGGCGGCTCGACCTTCGACCATCGCTCGCTCAATCCGGCGAACGTGAACGGCCGGTCGTCTTTCATGCGGATGAAGTACGGCTGCTTCACGTCCCCCTCTTTCTTCCATTCGATGAACCCATCGGCGACGATGAGGCAGCGGCCGCGTTTGAACGCCGAACGAAAGGCGGGCTTCTCCGCGACGGTCTCGGCCCGGGCGTTAATGAGGCTGCTACCGATCTTCGGTTCTGCGGCCCACGATGGAATGAGCCCCCACTTCACCAGCTTCGGCGCGCCGCCGGCAGCGATGATCGGAATCTGTTGCGTCGGGGCGATGTTGTACCGCTGTGCGTATTCCAGCGCCTGCTCGTAGCCCCACTCGGCAAGGAGATCGTTGAGCCGAGCGCGCAATGTGAAACGTCCGCACATGGCGGAAATCCTACGGTTTTTCTTGCTGGCGTCCGATAGGTGACAGGCGTGCAGTATCAGCGCCATTGGATCGTGCCAAGAGGAAGCCATGCTCATCGCCCATCTCGACGCCGATTGCTTCTACGTTTCGGCGGAAAGAATCCGCGATTCGTTCCTCCGCGAGAGAAGCCCGTCGGCGTGATCGGCAACCAGGTTGCGGCGGTGATTGCCAAGTCATACGAGATGAAAGCCAAGGGAGTAAAAACCGGCGAGCCGATCTGGGAGGCCGCTGCGGGACGAGCAGTAGACTGTCGATGCAAGTATTTTGGGGAGGGTTCATTTTTTCTGGCCGACAAACAAGACGTGGGCCACCGACGGCACTCCGTCAGACGTCAACAGGAAAAGGAAGTACGGACCCGGGGGGGCGACTCCTGGCGACGTCGGCACTTTCAGAGTGATGCTTTTTGAAGATTCATGAACAATCGTCATATTGATGCATCGTTGATCCGAACTAAATGCATGGGTCATCGAGCAGCATCTAATCAATGTCACTCGATCTATACTCTTCGCGTTTGCGTAGGACACCTTAAACTGTTCGCCATAGTTGACTTCTTTCGGTGCTGACTCGATCTCTGGTCGCTCTTTCGCGTCCAAGTACGGCGGAGAGTAGATCGAAATCTGTGGATGGCTCCGAGAAAAATCGCAATGGTCTTCGCCGCCAGCCGTCCAAACGCGACCATCGGGAAGAAGGACAGCACTGAAGTGATATGCGCGCGGTCGGATTGCGCTTTTAACTTCTTGCCACTGCTCGGATTTGGGATCATAGATATATGACTTAAGAATGCGAGGATTTGGTTTGGGCCAGTATTCACCACCTCGTTCGTCTACGCCGCCCGTCAAAAATAGTGTGCCATCGGCCAGATAAACGGCAGCCCCGCACAAATGATGAAATCCATCGTAGTCGACAGGTACGTTTGGTAACGAAGTCCACGATGGTGTTTTAGCTCTAACATCGAGCTTGTATGGGCATTTTCCGCCGAGAACGAGCACTCGTTCATTGCACTTAGTGTCTGAATCGTCCGACGATAGCGGCAAAAGAACTGACTGAGTGTGCCAGCCGAATCCTTCAGGATCGGTCATGACATCGGTGGCGTAATTTATATATTCTCCGAGCCCAGCAGGAACGTCGCAGAGCTTTTCCCACTTCCAGGATGTAACGTCAAGTACGCATGTCGCATGACTCGCAACAACACCTTGTTCGCCAAAAACGGACGTGCATAGCACATTTCCGTCAGCCAATACGTGTAGCCGTGGATAAAATCGCTGAGTTTTGTCGTAAGTCGTTCCGCACGCCGACCAACTGAGCGTCGTCGGGTCAAAAACTTCCTGTTCCTCAACTACTACATATTTTGTATTGTTCCCATGCGCACCATGCTGGTGTCCACCGTGTTTATGCACGTCGTGTTGATCTGAATTGTGGCTTTTCGTCGCGACAGTCCCTTGAGTGACAAGTACCCTTCCATCAGCAAGCGTGACAAGGGTCGGATAGTAACGAGTGACGCGCATCTTTCCCGCGAAACTCCATTTTTTTGAATTCCAATCGAAAATGAAGGAATCGTTGGCTTGAGCATAATTGCCACCAGCTACCAAGAGTCGACCGTCAGGTAGGATCGCATGTCCGCAACAAAAGAGGTCAGCGTAGTCATGCGTCCCCGGCATAAGTGGCGAATCAATTTTGCGAACAGTCCCCATTCCCCCGGGCGAGTTGCAACTCCATAAATATGTGTGATCTTTCTCATCGTAAACCGGAAATTGAGCGACTCGACCTCCTGTAAAGCAAAGAACATGCCCGTCAGGTAAGAGAGCTACGTGAGAAGTGGCTGCGCAGCAATCCTCTTTCCAGTTTCCCATTCCTTTAGATGCGACTAGGACGTTGTCTTGACTTTCCATGTGACGAGTTATCCTCTTTTGTGATTCGGCGTGCTGCCGAGGCTTGTGCAAAGCAATTACCGTCCTGTCCACCTGTGCTTCGCTCTGCAGTGACCTGCCCCCACGCGTGATACCAAGTGTTGCGTTAGTTTCTTCAAGAATCAAGCTTGGTCTTTTCGCGGAGCGCAGCGTAGCGAAAAGACCAAGCTTGAACGGCCTCGGGTGCCGGGGGTCGATAGCCCAACGAGCT
>JAIOPP010000152.1 GCA_021413845.1 Planctomycetia bacterium
CGCTGAGCAATTGCTCGACGCGATCTGCCGCGTGACGAATGTGGAAGAGAAGTACGCCGGCCTGCCGAGCGGCACCCGCGCCACGCAGTTGCCGAGCCCTGACGTTGACAATTACTTCCTCAAGGTCTTCGGCCAGCCGGCGCGCGAAACGGCCTGCGCCTGCGAGCGAGCCGGCGAGTCGAACTTGTCGCAAGCGCTGCAAATGATCAACGGGCCGCTCGTGCATGGAAAGATTCGCGACGCGAAAAATCGGGCCCGCACCTTGGTCACCGCCGGTAAGAAGTATCCGGAAGTGATCGGCGAATTATACGTCGCGGCGTTTTCGCGCAAGCCGAGCGAACCGGAACTGAAAGCCGCGCTCGACCATATCGCCCGCTCGGCCGATCCGCAGCGCGGCCTTGAAGACGTTTGCTGGGCGATACTGAATACGAACGAGTTTTTGTTTCAACACTAAACCGCACGACGCTCTCTCGCGAGCTCCTGCTTTTTCCGATTCCATGAGGTTGCTGATGTTCTCGAACCGTCGCACGATGGCTGCTTGGGCTTTCTCCGCAATGCTGGGCTGCGCTTCTTTTGCAAGCGCGCCGGTAGCCGCCGCGGACAAGCCGAAGGAAGAGAAGAAGCCCGAGGCAACGAGCCCCGCCGTGAAGCCGGCGGAAGTAAAGAAGGAAGCTCCGAAGCCGGATGCTGCAAAGAAGGAGCCGGCGAAGGTCGAACCTGCGAAGCCTATAGCGAAGCCGGAAGCTACGAAGCCCGCTGCCGTGGCAAACCCGGCTCCCGCGAAACCGCAAGCAGCTCCCGCGGTCGTCGAGAAGAAGGAAGCGCCGAAGGTCGAGCCGGCCAAGCCTGTCGCTGCAAAACCGGAAGCGACCAAGCCCGCACCCGCTAAGACGGAAGTTGCCAAACCTGCCGCGAAGCCTGAAGCGCCAAAATCCGAACCCCCGAAGCCGGCTGTCGTTGCCAAGCCTGAGGTGAAACCCGCCGCCGCACCCGCCGCGCCGACTACCGGCAATGCCAAGCTCGTCAGCTTCAAGGCCGAGATCGCGCCGCTGTTGGTGAAGAACTGTCTCGCTTGCCACGGCGCAAGTGATCCCAAGGGAGACTACCAACTCCACACGTTCGCGCTGTTGATGAAGGCCGGCTCGGGCTCCGAGCCGCTCGTCGCCGCGGGCAAGCCCGAGAAGAGTGAGTTCTTGCGGCTGCTTACGTCTAAGGAGAAGGAAGAACGGATGCCGAAAGACGGCGACCCGCTTCCGGCCGAGCAAATCGCGTTGATCACCCGTTGGATCGCGGAAGGGGCTAAGTACGACGGCGGCGACGCCAAGGCCGAGCTCGTCTCGATCGTTCCGCGCAAGGCTCACGCGGCCCCTCCCGAGGCCTATCGCATGGCCGTGCCGGTCACGTCGCTGGCGTTCGACCCGAGCGGCAAGGAACTGGCCGCCGGCGGATACCATGAGATCACGGTTTGGAATCCGGTCGACGGCAAGCTCGTGCGGCGCATCAAAGACGTCGAGCAGCGCGTCTTCGGCCTCGCCTATTCGACCGACGGCAAGCTCTTGGCCGCCGCCGCCGGAACTCCCGGCGTCTCGGGCGAAGCGGCGTTATACGATCCCGCCAAGGGAACGCTCGTGCGTCGGTTGGGCTCGATGAGCGATGTCGCACTCGGCGTCGCCTTCTCGCCCGACGGCAAGCGACTCGCCGTCTGTTCGGCCGATCGTTCGATTCGCCTCTACGACGTCGCCTCGGGTGCCGAAACGTTGCTCATCGAAGACCATGCCGATTGGGTCATGACGGTCGCCTGGAGCGCCGACGGCACGAAGCTCGTGTCCGGTTCGCGCGATAAGACTTCGAAGCTGTTCGACGTCAAAACCGGCGACTCGATCACCACCTATCCCGGCCACGGCGAGACGGTCCTCTCGGCCGCCTTCGCACCCGACGGCAAGAGCGTCTTGACCGGCGGCTCCGACAAGAAAATCCACATTTGGAGTCCGACCGACGGCAAGAAGATCAACCAAATCGCGAGCGGCGGCGATGTCTATCGTCTGCAAATCGCCGATGGCGAAATCTGGAGTTGCTCGGGCGATAAAACCGCCAAGCGCAACAAGCTGACCGACTACGCCGCGATCGCGAGCCTGACGGGCCACGCCGATTACGTCTTCAGCCTCGCCTTAAGCTCCGCCACGAAGCGGGTCGCCACCGGCGGCTTCGACGGGGAAGTGAAAATCTGGGACACGGAAACGAACAAGCCGGTCGTCAGCTTCAGCGCCGCGCCGGGTTTGGTCGTCGCCGTTGCAACACCGGCGGCGACTCCGGTTACCCCGGCCGCTAAGAAATAAGCGCTCGTCGATTATCCGGCGACGAAGAACGGGACCGTCGCGAGCGCGGCGGCCGCGAGCCACAGCGCTGCGCGGGAGCTTCGGCCGGCGAGCAGGTCGTCGACCCGCAGGCCGACATGCACGATCGCGAGGCCCCAGATCGCGAGCAGAAACGCGGCCGTCAGCTTCCAACCTCGAACCTGCGAGGTGTAAGCCTGAGCGATCCGAACCCATTCCGCTTGCAGGTGAGCATCGAACTTCAATTGCACGTGTAGGAAGATTCGATCGGCGCCATCGACTCGGACGCGCTCTTCCCATCGTTCGCCGATGATCCGCCGCGCGAGATCTTCGTCCTTGAGCTCGACCGCGGTCGGCACCGACCCGCCGGCGGTCGCTTCATTCAAACGTTCTAAGTATTCCTGCACGGCGCTTCTCACCGCCGGCAAGACTTGCTTCTCGCACTCTTCGCGCGTGCTTTCGGGTCCGACGATCGTTTGCGTCTCATAAACTCCGTCGCGCAAGCCGGCCGGCGCGTCGACCCACGCCGGGCGATCGGCGGCCGGGGCCGTCGGCAACATCAGCAGCAACGTGAAGAGCGCGTTCATGCGAAGGTTCGCCTCGCGATACGGACGCCGCTTTTACGCGGCAGCGGAAAGGCGAACGGCAGCAAGAGCGCCGAGCCGGCGGGAACGAGCATGCCCCACGGTTGCGGAAACGGAAAGACGAGTTGCACCACGCCTGCCCAGAAGACGGCGACGAACACATCTCCCACGCGCCATCGGCTCGTCCGCTTGGGCAACGTCATGCCCCACCAATCGACCAGCAGAAACGAGAAGCCGAAGTAGCCCATGTAAGCGGGGTACGAAGGGCGACCGGAAACGTAACACTCGGGCCAACTCTCCGGTTTCACGCCGATCAAGAGCGTGCGAAACGACCCGTCCTGAAATGGAATGCCGAAACCGAGATACTCGGCATAGCCCCACGAAGCCGCGCCGGTCGCGATGCCGACGAAGAAGAACATCAAGCGTCGGCTCGCAGACTCGCGGTCGAGATAACGGACTCCTTTAATGACGAGGGTCGTCAGCGCGACGGCCGTAAAAGTCGTGGCCGAAGCCCAGAGATAGGTCGTCGTTTCCGGCTGATCGACAAGCAGCAACAACAGCAAACGGACGACGATCAGCGACGCTCCGAACAAGAGCAAGAGAGAACCGGTCGCGTCGATGGCGAACGGACGGAGCGCCGGCCGGTCGTTCGCCTCGACCGGAACGATCACTTGCGTGACGCGCTCGTCGTCGGCGATGACGACGGCCCGCGCTTTCCGACCGATGGCGAGCGTGAGCCCGACGACCGCACCGATCGCAACGACGGAGACCACTCCGAGGGCCGCAAGTTTCCTGCCGGAGATCGATGGAGCGCTCGGCGTCGAGAGCTGCGGCAAGCGGGCGCGAGCCGGATCAAGCTTCACCAAAGCTTCGTATTCCGCTCGTTCGGCAATCGCGAGTTGCTTCGAGCGCTCCGCATTTCGGATCCCGACGAAGGTCATCATGAGCAGACATAACACGAAAGCGCACGCGGAAACGACGGCGATCGCTCGACGGCCGAAGCGGCCCGGCGCCTCCCGGCCCGGAAACGCCTCGGTGGCACGTAGCGATAAGCGCTTGCCGTCGGCGAGCCCTTCGCCGGAGGCATCGCTACGGCGTAAATGATTACGAACGAACAAGAAGGCCGATGCGCCCCCCGTCAACAGGACCGCCAGCGCCGCAATCGAGAAGAACCACGGCACCGATTGGAGCACATGCCCGAGCTTGAATACGCTGCCGAGGACGAGCGCCACGACGATCGCCGGCCCGATGCTTTTGCGCATAAATCGCTCGGGACCGGCGCTGCGCGGCCCAGGCTTCAGCATCGTCTCCAGAGACCTTCGCCGCGCCGGACGAGCTCCGAGCGAGGTCGGATCGGCCGCTAAGGATTTCTTCGGAGCGGTAGCGACGAGCGCGGCGGCATCCGTCGTCGGGTCGATCGAATGCAAAAACGCTTCGACCGTTTTCGGCCGTTGTTCCGGGTCTTTCTTCAACGCCGCGCCGATGGCCGAGCGATACGGTTCCGCCAGCGGCGTCAGGTCGGGCTCAGCGAGCAGATGCTTCATCAAGATCTCGCCGACGCTCTCGCCGTCGAACGGCAGCCGACCCGTCAACAACTCGTAGAAGAGAATGCCGAGTGCGTAGATATCGATCTGCTTGCCGTAGCGTCCGTTGGCGATCTCGGGAGCCATGTAGTGAACCGTGCCGACGCTTTCGGTCTGTCCGCTTCGCCGGCTCGAAGAGATGAACTTCGAGAGCCCGTAGTCGCCGATTTTGACGAAGCCGTTTTCGACGAAGATATTCGCGGGTTTCAAATCGCGATGCACGATCCCCGCTTGATGCAGATAGCCGACGCCGGCACCGATGCCCCGGAGGATCGCGATCGCTTCGGCCGGCGGCATCCCCTCGGCGGAGCGCTCGATGATGTCGGTCAGTCGCTCGCCGGCGACGTATTCCATGACGATCCAATGGTTCTCTTCGGCGTCGACTCGAACGTCGTACAATGCGATGAGGTTCGGATGCTTCACGTTCAAGCATTGCATCACGCCGCGCAATTCGACTTCCAGATTGCGGCGCACGAGCTTGAGCGCCACATCCTTGCCGGCATCGCTCACGGCATAGTAGACCTCGCCGAAGCCTCCCTGACCGAGCCCTCGTTTGATCACGTAGCCGGCCAGCACGCGCGAACCGGGGCCATGCGTATAGGCCGGCCCGCGCGCCGCGGGAGCGCGCGCGGTGAGATTGCGCGAAGCCGGATTCTGCGGCTCGTCGCGCGCTGCGGGATTCGAAGGATCGGGTTGCACGGGATTCATAACGGCAGCGAGCGGAAGAAGCGTTCGAAGCTACGAAACTCGACTACGGGAGCGGTTCCAATTGCAGCGAAAAGTCGTCGGCGCGGATCCGCGCCGCGTGGTGGATCGTGACGGTGCCCGACGTGCGAGCACCGTCGACATCATACGAACCGTCGGCGCGAAACACCAAGGAGCCGTCGGGCCTGCGGTGTAAGACCAACGTGCGAGGCCAAGCGGGAGCCGACAGATGCGCATCGTTTTCGGGTCCGATCAGGCAGGTATCGGCAAGCAGCAGAATGCCGTCGGCATGGGGTTGCAGACGGTGCGAGCTAGCCGGATCGAGCCGCGCCGTCAGACCGAACGATTGCGGAAAGCGAAACGTCCAGCGCGGGCCTCGTCCCGGCTCGTCGCCGAGTTCGAGCAGAGCGCCGTCGCCGACCCAAGTCGACTCTTGCACCACGGCCCCGTCGACGAAACAGCCCTTCTTCAACGGGCGGAAGCGATAATGCTCGCCGACGCGTGCGAGTTCGGCATGCCGACGAGAGACGTCGGCCATCACCGCGATATCGACCTCGCTCCGCTCGCTCGAAAGCGAGGTCACGGATGGCAAGAAGGGGCGAACCGTCGACGACGGCCGTCCGAAGACGACCGCCGCCCGTTCGCAAACCAAATAGCCCCCGACGCCGTCGATCCACAGCATGAAGCGAGCTGAAGTAGGGAGCACGGCATTCATGATCGCAGCGGCTCTCGAATCGACGGTAAAGGGTTCATACCCGATCTTAGCGCTTCGTAACCGCCGCTTCGGCCGGAGCTTCGGTCGGAGCATCTTCGAGCGAGATCGCGACGATGTCGGACTTCGCTTGAGCGGTTTGCGGAGCGTTGAAGTAGGCGGTCACTTGTTCGACGATATCGCGGCTCGCGATGTCGCCGAGGGGAATTTCGTCGAGCGGTTTCGTTTCCGCGGCGACGAGCCTCTCGGAGACATCGAGACGGGCTTTGAGTCCGGCGATCAATTGCTTCGTCCGGCTGAGGCGGCCGTCGTCGAGGCAAAGGCTGCTCGTCGTTTGGGCCGCTTCGACCATCTTCAAGCGCGAATCCAATTGCTCGATCTCGACTTCTAGTTGCTTCTTCGCGGCGAGCATGCCGTTCATCTTATCATGAGCCGCCCGCAAACTCTGCTCGCGAGCCGTGTGCATTTTACGCAAGTTGTCGAGCGTTTCGTCTCCCGTCTTACGCCGCTCGAAGCGGCGTGCGAGATCGGTCTTCACGGCCTCGGGCGTATACGACTTGCCGGCATACTTGAGCGGCGTCGTGCCGCCGGCGGCGAGATCGTTTTTCAAGCGGAGAATATCGGCCGCATCCTTCTCGCGAACTTTCTCTTGCCGCTGGATTTCGCTCGTCAGCTGACCGAGTGCCGCCTCTTCTTGCGCGATCGCGACCATGTTCTTGCGGACCTCGGGAATGAGATCGTTCAGCATGGTCCTGGCCCGACGAATCTCGAAGTCGAGCGGCACCGACGACTGCACGGACTCGCGCACTCCGTCGACCGATGTTTTGACGTAACTCCAACAGTTCTTTCCCAATACGCCGAAGGTCATCAGCGTGCCGACGACGAACATTCCGACAAACTTGTGGCTCATAAAATCCCTCGCCCGGTTGAATTCCCCATTTTGCCCCCGGCCGAACGAAATGCACGGCCCCGGAGAGTTGTTCGCCGGCGGGATGCCGATCTTGGAAAAAATTCGGAGAGAATTTTCAGCACGCTTTTTCAGCGTCGACGTGGGCGGTCCATCATGAACAGGCCGGCCACCATGAGGCCGACGCCGGCAATCAGCGCCGAAGTCGAGGGCTCGTGAAAATAGAAGACGCCGGCGAGGGCCGCCAGCGCCGTTTGCGAAGCATTCACCACGTTGACATACGCGACCGGGATCAGATGAAACGCCTTCGTCAGTAGAAAAAACGCCACGGCATTGAAGATGCCGGCCCAGAGCATGACCTGAAAATCGTGCGAGGAGGTCGCTAAGATCCCGTCGATGCCGAGCCGCGCGACGGAAAACCAGCCGAGGCTGGTAACTCCGGCAATGCTAATCACGAGCAACACCGGTGCCGAGGCGGCCCCGCCGGTCACCATGCGGCGAATGGCGACCCCGAGGACCGCGTAGGCGATGCCGGAAAAGCAGACGACGCCGATCGCCACGCCGACCCAAAACGGCGTATAAGCGACCGTCTCATCGGGCTGTCGCGCTCGCGCCGCCTCGGCATGCATTCCCAACAACACGATCGAGACGCAAAGCGTCGCGATTGCGACGACCGAGCGCGGAGTGATCCCTTCGCCGAGCCAGAAGCGCCCCAAGAGCGCCCCGCCGACTAAGATCATGCTGAACGTCAGCGGCACGGCCGCCGCCAGGCCGACGATTCCCAAGCCCCATTGAAACGCGACGTTGCCGCCGATGTGCGCGAGCAGGCCCGTGAGCGTGAGCCAGAACCAACTCTTAGCGCTCAGCGCCATCGGCCGTCCGCGAGTCCGATCCCAGCCGACGATCACGCCGGCGAGAACGAGCGTCGGCACCGCTTTGAGACAGGCGATCCAATAGGGATCGAGGTTCGATTCCGACGCCGCCTTCAAACACATGTTCGTCACGGTATAGAGGACCGCCGAGACGAGCGCGAGAATCGTGCCGAGCAGCACGTCGCGCGTGTGCCGCGCATGAGCGGCGGCTTCGATCTCGACGGCAGTCTCGGGCTCGTTGCGATTTCGTTCGGAGTTGCTCAAGAGAGCTCGTCCGGCTGCGGCCACGAGGGGTTCAAGAACCGGCCGTTTTCGCTGATGAGCTCGTCGTCGACGAAGATGCGGCCGCCGTGGCGCAGATCGCAAACCATGTCCCAATGCAGGCCCGAATCGTTCTTGCCGCCGGTCTCGGGATACGAACTGCCGACTGCGGCGTGGAACGTGCCGCCGATTTTTTCGTCGAACAGCGTGTTCTTCGTATACCGCTTCACCGAGTAGTTCGTGCCGATCGCGATCTCGCCGAGTACGCGTGCGCCGGGATCTTGATCGAGCATAGCGATAAGAAACTCCGCCCCCTTCGAGGCCGACGCGTCGACGACTTTGCCGCCGCGAAACGTCAGCCGGATGCCGTCGCACTCGCGGCCGCCGTGGACCGCGGGGAAGCTGTAGCAAATCGTTCCTTCGACGGCGTCTTCGATCGGACCGGTGAAGACTTCACCGTCGGGAAAGTTTTCGTGCCCATCGCAATTGACCCAGCGCCGACCTGCGACGGCGAGCCGGATATCGGTCCCTTGCGGCGTGACGAAGCGAATCTCTTTTTTATCTTGCAGGTAATCGGCCAGCCGCTGCTGCCGCTCGCTCACGGCGCGCCACGCGGCGGCCGGGTCGTCGAAATGCAGCAATCCGGCTGCGAAGACGAAGCGCTCGTACGCGGCCAGCGACATCTCGGCATCTTGCGCGGCGGCATGGCAAGGAAACTGCGTACCACACCAGCGCAGCTTCCCTTCGGCGGCGCGCTGAAAGAATTTCGCCATCATCGGCCTGCGGCTCTGCCCGGCGAGCGCTTGCCGCGAGGCATCGATCTCGCTCAACGCTTTCGTATTGTCCTCGCCCCATAAGCTGATCGACACGTCGATCGCGTCGACCATGAACAGCTCGACGGGATTGGCGAACAGCAATTGCTCGTCCGAGGCTTCAAGCAAGCGGGTCTCTTGGCATTCGTCGAACGTAACGTTGAAGAACGGATGCCCGCCGGCTTTCACGACGGCCCGATAGAGCGCAGCCAGCAGCGGCCGCCCGACGACCGGCCCGGCGAGGCGTACCAAGTCGCCGCGCTTCACCTGCGTGGAATAGTTGACGATGACGTCGGCGAGTTTGTCGTAGCGAGGGTCGGTCATGAGGTTCGTAAGGGAAAGAGCGCGCCGACGGCTACCTTGCGGGCGTGGCTCTCCCCCAAACGGGCGTGCATCTGCGGGTATCCACGATTTGACGATTCTCCCTGAGCGAACTAGGTTTGACTAGAGACCTTATTCGCCCCCCGACATGCCTGGAAGGAGTTCGGACCGATGCTTAGCTTGCTCCGAAACCTTCGCTCGCGCATCTTCCGCTCGCGCACGAACCGGCTCATTCACGACGAGCAGGGGGCGACCGCCGTAGAATACGCCGTGATGCTGGCGTTGATTCTGTTGACGTGCTTGGCGTCGATCGTCGCCGTCGGCAACGCAACTTCTAGTTCGTTGTCCAACACGAACACCCGACTGAACAACGTCGGCTTCGGTTCCTAAGCGCCGTTGCTTCGAAGCCTTGTGCTTACGGTCGGCGAAACCGATCGTAGAACAGCAGCGCCGCCACTGTCTTCGAGTCTTCGATCTCCCCCCGCTGGAGCATCGCCAGCGCTTCGTCCCAACCGACGACCCAATTCTCGATCTCCTCCCCCGCCTCCCGGTGGGCATCGCCGAGGGTTAGGTCGGTCGCGACGAAGACGTGCATCCGCTCGTTTTGAATCCCGGGCGACATAAAGAACTTCGTGAGCGGCTCCATCTTGCCGGCCGTGTAACCGGTTTCTTCGATGAGCTCGCGGCGCGCCGTCTCAAGCGGGGGTTCGTTCGGCTCCAAGGTCCCCGCCGGCACTTCGATCAACGTCTTTTCCACGGCCACGCGAAAGTTACGAATCAGACATACATGGTCCGCATCGACCATCGGGATGACCGCGACCGCGCCGGGATGCACGACCACTTCGCGCTCCAACTTCGCACCGGCAGCGGTCGTTTGCTTCCTTCGCACGACGCGAAATCGCCGACATTCGAGTAACAATTCGTCGTCTGCCATCGAATCACCTCTTTGTTTGATCGTCGCCGATTCTCTTGGTAGGATAGCTCTGACGAATCGGCTCTCCAAGCCGGTCAGGCCGATCCCCGTTTTCTCTTCAGACGCGGCGCCTCGTTCGCCGTGCGTTCAGCCATGCGTGATTTGCTGAGCTGGAACGTTTCGCTAGGCCGTTGGGCCGACGTACAGGTACGACTGCACGTTTCGTTCCTCGTGCTCATCGTCGCCGTGTTGCATCTCAGCACCGCGCCGAACGACGCACGCATCGCCGTACCGACCATCGCCGGCCTCACCGTGCTGCTGCTCAGCGTCATCGCTCACGAATGCGGCCACTGTCTCGCGGCCTGGAAGTCGGGCGGCCGGATCGATCATGTCTTGCTCGCTCCTTGGGGCGGGCTGACGTATCTATGCCCTTCGCGGAATTGGCGCGTCGAGCTTGCGATCGCCTTGGTGGGCCCGGCCGTCAACTTGGCGATTTGTCTTGCCGCGACTCTCACACTAGTCGGGCTCGGCGCACCCGTCGGTGCCAATTTCCATCCGTTCGCGCTGCCGCCGTTGCACGACGAGATGACGGCGATCGATCTCTTCTCGCTGATCGCTTGGATCAACTGGCTGATCTTGCTGGTGAATCTGTTGCCGGCGTACCCGCTCGATGGGGCTCGCGCGCTGCGCGCCGTGGTGCGGCCTCGCTTCGGCTTTCGTACGGCGGTCGTCTTGTCGTGGCGAACCGGTATTTTCACCTCGGCCTGTCTGATTCTCGCCGCTTGGGCCCTGCCCGTCTCGTTCGAGAAGGCTGCGCTCGCCTGTAGTTTGCTCGGTATCTTTTTGTATTTCAGTAGTCGTCAAGAAGCGCAACGCCTGCACGAGGCCGATGCCGGCGACGACGAAGATCCGTTCGGCGACGCCGTCGACGAGCATGGCCGAGGCGGCGGAATCGACAATCCGCTCCGTCGCTGGTTCGAGCGCCGGCGAAGGTTGCGCATCGCCCAGCGAGCCCGGCAAGAACGCGACGAAGAATCGCGAGCCGACGACATCTTGGCTCGGCTCCATACGCTGGGTCCGCAAGCTCTGAGCGCCGACGACAAGGCCATCCTGCAGCGCGTCAGCGAGCGTTATCGGCAGCGCCAACAAGGCTGATCGCGAAGGCGTGTGCCAAGCCTGGCCGCCCTGCATTCTCTTCGCGCGAAGATCGCTCGCGCGAGCGCTCCGCTTGTAACGACCGTAGCGATTATCGGCGATCGCCTGCTCGCCGATCGCTCAAGAAATCGGCATTCTTCAGGTTCCATTTCGCGTGTTGCGGAGTTCCGCTCATGACCTAGAGTTGCATGGTCCGTTCCCTATCTCTCGTCGAATGTCCTTTTGGGGCAGCAACTCGTGACAGCAACCGTCATCGACACCTTCGTTCCGGTCGAATCCGCTGCCGAACGTGCGAAGCGTTCGGAAGTAGAGCAACATCGTGCGCAGCAATACTGCGCCGATCTGGCGAAGCGCTTTCAATCGCAGTTCGACATCATCGACCTCGCGACCGGAGAAGTTTTCGCCGGCCGCGCGCTGATGACGGCTGCCTTCGACGAATGCGCCGAGCAATGCCGCCGCGCCGTCGCGCACGACCGCCCGGAGCTGGTCGGCCGTAACGAGAACGCTTGGCTCGTCATTTTGCCGCTCGGGCGACAAGGCCTCAACGACTGGATCGCGATCGGCGAAGCCTCTTCTTCCGACGAGCGACTGCTGACCGCGATGGCCGAGATGTTCGTCGAAAGCGTGCAAGCCCGCCGCCGCATGCACGACCTGCAAGAAGAGTCGCGCAAGCTTTCGGCGCATATCGGCGCTACGTTCGAAGAAATCACGCTCATCTACCGACTCACGCAGAGCCTCTCCATTTCGCATAGCCCGCAAGATATCGGCGCGCAGGCACTCGAACGATTGCACGAAGTGATCGCCGCCGAAGGGTTAGCCATTTACTACAACTTCGCGTTCGATGAAGAGCTCTTCAAACACGGCGGCGAAGAGCAACCGATCTTCATCGTGCAAGGGAACGTGCCGACTACGGTCGATCGGTTCACGAAGCTTTCGGCGATCGTCGGCGAGGCCGATTCGCTCCGTCCGTACATCGCTAACCACGGCATCCCCAACGACGACGGCTCGTTCGACGACGTGCGGCAGCTCGTCATGGTTCCGCTACGCGAAGGGGAGCGGCTGTTCGGATGGCTCGCGGCCTTCAATCACAAAGACTCGCGCGAGTTCGGCAGCTCCGAAGCGAACTTGCTCGCCTCGATCGGCACGATCCTCGGCATCCACAGCGGCAACATCGACTTGTACAAACAACAAGCCGACCTCTTCGCCGGCACCGTGCGCACGATGAGCTCCGCGATCGACGCGAAAGACCCGTACACGCGCGGCCATAGCGATCGCGTGGCCCGCGTCTCGGTGCGATTGGCGCAAGCGCTCGGCTGCGACGACACCACGCTCCGCACGCTGTACCTCGCCGGCCTGTTGCACGACGTCGGCAAGATCGGCATCGACGACGGCGTGCTGCGCAAGCCCGGCAAGCTTACCGACGGCGAATACGAACACATCAAGACCCACGTCGAGATCGGCTACCGCATCCTCCGCGGGCTCAAGAAGATGGGCCATCTGCTCCCCGTGGTCTTGCACCACCACGAATCTTGGGACGGCAAGGGCTACCCCTTCGGCCTCGCCGGCACGAACATCCCGTATCTCGCTCGGATCGTCGCCGTGGCCGATGCCTACGATGCGATGGCGAGCGACCGTCCGTATCGCAAAGGGATGGAAGACGAAAAGCTCGACGCGATCTTCCGCAACGGGGCCGGTAAGCAATGGGACCCGGACGTCGTCGATGCGTTCTTCCGCGTGCGTGAAGACATCCGTCAGATTTCCATGCGTAATCCCGACCCGATCGACACCCTCGCGGTAGAATGGCGCCATTAAGTTCTCCGGCGTTCGACGGCGAGGCACGACTCGGGCATGGCGCGTGAAGAAGAAGACAAAGAAGATCTCCTGCGCGAGGCGACCGCGCTGGTCGAGCGCGTCGAGTTGCTGGATGCCTCACACGAAGGGGAGCCGCACTCGATCGTCGTCGGCTTCCGTCGCGACGGTGCCGCGAGCTACTTCTTCGGTTCCGATCCGGTCTATCAGTTCAACACCCGTCGCGAGCTGCGCCGCGGTTTCCATTCCGGCAAGTTGCTCAAGGCCGAGCGGGGCCGGCTCGTCGAGCTGACCCGTACGCGCACCGAGACCGAAACGGGGTTGGAACGGCGCGAGCTTTCCGAAGAGCACATGGGCGAGCTTCTCGACGACATCCGCCTTCGCCTGAGCGCTTTGGTCGCCCACTGGCTGCGCAACGGCTACTCGCTCGTCGGCCAAGTTCCGGCGGGAACGGACGTGATGAAGCGCGTGATCGCCGAGACGGAAGCGATCTTGCTGGAGGATATCGTTGTGGCCGATTCGCCGGGACTGCGGTGAACTTGTTAGGCGTTCAATAAAAAAAGCCCCGGCAATTCGCCGAGGCCCTTTGGGCTATTTCGATTTCGTTTCGTGTCGGCGAGAGCTATGCCGCGCGGCGGCCTTTGCGAAAGAAGCCGATTCCTTCGAGCGATTTATAGACCTCTTCCAAAGTCTTTTCGCCGAAGTTGGAGATGCTCAATAGGTCGTCGCGCGTGCTGTTCAAGAGGTCGCGCACCGTGAAGATCCCCTTCTCTTCCAAGCAGTTGGTCGTCCGGACGGTGAGGCCGATTTCGGCCGTGCTCATTTCGAGCTTCTCTTGCATGCCGCGGGCTTCTTCTTCGGCGGCGCGGAGACGAATGCGTGTCATCTTAGGGGGTCCCTCCCGTGTGAAACGTGGCGTTGTTCTGTAGCGTGCGTCGGGGCCGATACTCCCTTGCCCGCGGCACAAGCGAAGTATAACGAAAGCGGTAGGAAAGCCGCGAGAAAACTTAAGTTTTTGCGTGCCGGCGACGCTAGCAGCGAATGCAAAAGTCAAAATGCAAAATGCAGAACGCCGGACTTCGCCGTTTTGCATTTTGCCTTCTCACTTCTAACTTTCTCAAAGCCCCGTCGCTAAACGCAACGCGACTCGGCACGCGCTCTGAAACGCTTCGATGTCGAGCCGTTCCTTATTCGTATGCACGTCCATCTGGCCGCAGCCCATCGTCACGGTCGGCACTCCGTGCAGCGTGAGCCAATTGGCGTCGAGGCCGCCGTTGCTGATCGCGCGCAGCGGCGTGAGCCCGACCGCGGCGACTGCCCGCTCGGCGGCCAACACGCAGGCTTCGTTCTCTTTCAACTCAAACGATTCGTAATCGAGCCGATGTTCGATCGCCACGCTGCCGCATGCCCCGTCGACGCTGCGCACTTCGTCGCAGGCGTTGCGAAAGGCTTCGCAGATCGTGTCGAGAATCAAGCGGCGGAACTTAGGATCGTGGCTCCGGCATTCGGCCCTGAGGTCGACGCGCTCGGTAATGACGTTCGTCGCGTCGCCGCCCCGCACGACCCCGACGTTGCTGGTGCCGCGATAGCCGTCGCGCTCGATGAGGCCGAGCCAACCGTGCTGATGGAGCTTGGCGATCGCCAACGCAGCGATCGTGATCGCGCTGACGCCTCGCTCCGGCGCGTTGCCCGCATGGGCGGCCAAGCCGGTAATCGCGATTTCCAAGCGAAACGCGCCGGTCGCGCCGATGGTAATCTTCGAGGCCGCCCCGCCGTCCCAGTTGAAAGCCAACTCCGGTTTCCCGAGCACGCCGAGATTGCAGTACCTGACGCCGAACAGGCCAACCTCTTCCTGCACCGGCCAGAAGAACGTCAGCGGCGGGTGCGGCAACTTGCGGCGCAAGATCTCGAGCGCGGCGGTCAACACGACGGCGCAACCTCCCCGATCGTCGGCTCCGAGACCGGTCGTCTTATCGGCCGACTCGACGAATTTGCCGACCACGGTCGGTTTGCAGCCGACGCACAGCGGCACCGTGTCCATGTGCGCCATCAACAGCCGTCGCGGACCGGGCGACGTGCCGGGCAAGCGGAAGACGAGATTGCCGACCTCTCCCCCGAGCGGCGAGCGAGTCGGAGCGTCGTCGGTTTCGATGTCGGCGGCATTCGCACCAGCGGCGATCAGCTCCGAGCGGATCAACTCGACGACCCGCCCTTCTTCGCCGCTCCGCCCTCGCAAAGCCATCAACCGCAGCACCAGTTCCAAAGCCTTGTTCGCATCCGGTTCGACGTTGCCGGTGGAAACTCGAGGGCCTGAATTCGAAGTAGACATGATTCACCGCCTGAGATCGAGAAGGTGCGAACGGGGTCTTACCGCAACCCCTGATTCTACCGGAATCGCCGGGTCGGCGAACGCTCGCCCCTAGGAATTTTCCCGCTCACCGTAAACAATGAAATCGTTGCGTGTGCGCCGTTCGCGGCTGGTTGCCGTTCGCCGTTCCCCCTTTCGCTTTGCGACTTCGATTTTGCTCCATCTTCTCGACCTCACCCTCGACGAACTCAAGGCTTGGCTTTCCGCTGCCGGATTGCCTGCGTATCGTGCCGCGCAGATTCGCAAATGGGTCTTCGAGAAACGCGCCGGTTCGTTCGAAGAAATGACCGACTTGCCGCGCGACCTGCGCGAGCGGCTCGCAGCCGAGTTCCAGATCTTCACGAGCACGATCGTCGCCCATCAACAGGCCGACGACGGCACCGAGAAGCTGTTGCTGCAATTCGGCGACTCGCAGCGCATCGAGTGCGTCTTGATTCGCGAAGGGTCGCGCCGCACGATCTGCATCAGCACGCAGGTCGGCTGTGCGATGGGGTGCGTCTTCTGTGCCAGCGGACTCGACGGCGTGGCCCGCAACCTCACGACCGGCGAGATCCTCGAACAAATGCTATTGCTCAACCGCGTGCAAGCGGCCGAAGAACGGCTGAGCAACATCGTGGTGATGGGCATGGGGGAGCCGCTCGCGAACCTCGACAAGCTCTTACCCGCCCTCGAGCTGGCGACGAAGCCGGAAGGGCTCGGCATCGGAGGTCGACATATCACGGTCTCGACCGTCGGCCTCCCCCCGGCGATGGACCGGCTCACGGCGATGCAGACCAACTACCATTTGGCAGTGTCGCTGCACGCCCCGGACGACGAGCTGCGCAACAAGATCGTGCCGGTGAATAAGAACATTTCGATCGCGGCGATCCTCGCTGCGGCCGATCGGTTCTTCTCCGAAAACGGCCGGCGACTGACGTTCGAATACGTTCTTTTAGGCGAACTCAACGATCGGCCCGAGCATGCGCGGAAGCTCGTCGAGTTGCTGCGCGGACGGACGGCGCTGTTGAACGTGATCCCCTACAATCCTGTCGCGGGACTGCCTTATAAGATGCCGTCGCAAAAGGCGCAGCAGCGCTTCTTGGAGATTCTCGCAGCCGGCGGAATCAACGTGCAGGTGCGCACGCGCAAGGGGGATCAGATCGACGCCGCCTGCGGTCAGCTACGCCGGAGTTTCCCGCAGCCGAACGTCGTCTCAATCGACCCGGTTGCCGTGCAAGCCGTGAAGCCCTAAGCGATTGAGCTTGAGAAACTCGATCGGCAAGGCGCTCCGGCCCGTCGTCGCTAAGTCGGCCAATGCTTCGCCGAGTACGCTGGTGAATTTGAACCCGTGCCCGGAGAGGCCCGCCGCGAAGACCACTTCCGGATGCTGCGGGTGGCGATCGACTAAGAAGTTTTCATCGGGCGACATCGTGTACATGCACGGCGCATGATCGTTGAGTACGTTCGAGATGCCCGGCAGATGCGCTTGCAGAAATCCCGCGACGCGGGCCAAGTCGTCCGGGTCGATCGCCTGCGGATTCTCCAGCGGGTTCGTGAGCTCGCGACCGCCGGAATGCTCGGCACATTTCAACCCCTCGGGCCCCACGACGGGAAACCCATAGAAGACCCCCGCGGGTGTTTCATACAAGAACGCCGGGGCACCCCGGTCGAGTCGGTAGTCGTCGGCCAGTGGATCGTCGGCGCGCGGTGCGAACCAATACTGCGGCTTCCGGCGGACGACGAGCGGCACCCCCAAGCCGGCCAGCAACTCACCGGCCCAAGCCCCCGCCGTGATGATGAGGCGCGCCGCCTCGTAGCGGCCCCGCTCCGTCTCGACAACGACATGCGATGCTCCGCCGGCCGACGCCGGCTCGACATGCCAACCGCGAACCGTCTCTTCGCACCGAAGCTCCGCACCGTGGCGAACCGCTTCGTCGAGATGGGCCTGCACGCATCCCTCGACCCGCAAGAAGCCGGCGCGGCGCTCGAAGACGCCGACCATCGACTCCGGCACACGGAAGCCGGGGAAGCGGCGCAGGCATTCCTCGCGCGAAAGCTCGTCGACCGCCAGGCTATGCAACCGAGCGCTCGCCAACACGCCGGGAACGACGACGCCCCCTTGCGCTGCCGAGGGGCCGATCTCTAATAGGCCCGTCTCTTCGTAAAGCTTGCGACCGGTCGCAGCTTCGAGCTCGGCCCACAGCGCATAAGCGCGGAGCACGAGCGGAACATAATCGGGATGCTCGAAGTAGGCCTGGCGGATCATCCGGGTCCGGCCATGCGAACTGCCGCGAGCGTGCGCGGGGGGAAAACGATCGAACCCCAAGACGCGCAAGCCGCGCCGAGCCAAGTGCATCAGCGCCGCACTACCGACCCCGCCGCAACCGAGAACCAGCACTTCGTGCATGGTGAAAACCAGAAACTAGAAAATGGAAACGAGAACTTCGGAGCCGCAAGAAGTTACCATGCTCCCTCTTCCGGTTTCTAGTTTCTGATTTCTAGTTTTCGCCTCAGCGCCAGTCTTCCCCTTCAGGCTCGCCGCCGTCGGTGCCGCCGCACCAGATTTCGAGCGCTTCGAGGAGTCCGTCTCGTTCTTCTTGATTACCCCAGATCGACTCGCCGTCTTCGAGGCGTACTTCGTAGTAGCCTTCGCGCATGCAATCTTCTTCGCCGCAATAGTGCGGCGTCTTGCCGATCCACAACACGCGGTAGAGCGGAATGAACTTGTCGTCGATGACAAACATGTTTCCGGACATGCTCGGTCACCCCAGGGCCATAGAGACGGATTAGAGAACTCACCGTTGTATTGTACGCACCACGAGTCGACAAGGCTCGAACTAACGCCGGCGGCAACGCCCTGTCGCCGAAAACCGCTCGAATTAGGAGGTTTTAAGGAGCCGGTAACGAAACGGAGCCTGCTCGGCAGCCACCGCACCAACCGCCGACCGCGAGACTACTTCTCCGGCGTGCTTCCGATTAAGATACCGGGCACTTCACGGTCCCGACCAGCGGTTAGCGTCAGCAAGCGGATCGACATGGCTCCGAAAGCAGCGAGCGATACCGAAACACCGGACGCGTCCCCCTCGTTTCGCGAAGCGCAGACCGCCCAGTATCTAACGGCCGGCGACGAAGCCTATCGCGAAGTCGAAGGGCGCTGGCGGACCTATCGCCGCAAGGGAGCTCAGGTGGCCGACGCGGCGCGCGCGGCGCTGCCCCAGGCCGACGATGCCGCGGTCGAAGTCGGCTGCGGCGGCGGGATCCTCACGCAACTCGTCGCCGAGGCCCTGCCCGAGCGGCGGATCGTCGGCACCGATTTCAGCCCCGTCATGCTCGAACAAGCCCGACGGAGGTGCGCCGCACGGCCGCGGGTCGAGTTTCGAGTGCAAGACGTCTACCAACCGTTTCCACAGGCCGAGGAGTTTGCATTCGGCTTCGGTTGCGACATCCTGCATCATCTCGACGATCCTTCCGCGGCCATGAGCAACTTGTTGCGCGCTCTGCGCCCCGGCGGAAGGATGCTGTTTCTGGAATCCAACCCGCGCAATCCGGTGCTTTGGCTGCGCGTGCGCAATCGTCCTGAAGAGCAACGGGTATTCTTAAACTGCGAAACCACGCTGGCCGAGTGGGCGCGCAACGCCGGCTTCACCGACGTCAAGGTAAGTCTCTTACCGTTTCATCTTCCGAACGGCCCGCGCATGCTCGAACCGTTCATGAACTTTCTCGAAGACCGAGTGCTGCACGCGCTGCCGCCGCTGCGCCACCGAGCGGCGCTGTTCGCGCTCAGCGCAACCCGGCCGGCATGATCGACGCGCCGGCCTTGAGCGGCATGACCGCCTAAGAGCTCTTACCGAGTTCCATCGCGCGTCGCGTCGCCGCTTCGACCGCCGCGATCAGATCGCCTCGTACGGCTCCTTGCTCCAATGCCTGGAGGCCGGCGATCGTCGTCCCGCCGGGGCTCGTTACTTGGTCTTTCAACACGCCGGGATGCTCGCCCGTTTCGAGGACCATCGCGGCGGCCCCGAGCACGGTCTGCGCGGCGAGGCCGGTGGCGATGTCGCGCGGCAAACCCATGCGCACTCCCCCGTCGCTCAGAGCCTCGATGATGACATAGACGAACGCCGGGCCGGAGCCGGAAAGCCCCGTGACGGCATCGAGCAATTTTTCGTCGAGCCGGTACGCTCGCCCGACGGCGTTGAGCAACCGATCGACGAGGGCGGCATCGTCGGCCGTGGCACCGGGACCGAGCGCGTAAGCGGAAGCTCCGCGGCCGACGAGGGCCGGCGTGTTCGGCATGACCCTTATATAGCGGGCCTTCGGGCCGAGCCCTGCCGCGAGGGCTGCGAGAGTCACGCCGGCGGCGATCGACACGACGAGCTTGCCGGCCGCGGCCTCACGTAGTTCTTGATACACGGCAGGCATCTGCTGCGGCTTCACGGCGAGGAACAACACTTCGGCCTCGCCGGCAACGGCGCGGTTCGAACCGACGAGCTTCGCGCCGGTGTTCTTCGTAAACGCTTCCCCCGCGGCAGCGACCGGATCGTAAGCGGCGATCGATTCCGCGGTCGCCAAGCCGGCTTCGATGAACCCGCGCGCTAAGGCTCCGGCCATCTTGCCGGCACCGACGAAACCAAGGCGTGGGGAAGTCATAAGCGTTGCCGGCGTGAACGAGAGAACGACGATCGAAACAAGAGGGGCCAGTGCCGCAATCAGGGAGCGCATCCGCAAGCGGTTCTATCTTAATTGCGAGCCGGGGATTGAGCAAACCGACATAGACGCGCCAACGACGTTTTGACACACTCCGCCCCCCTTCCCTTATTGCTCCTTCAGGGCTCTCCGATGAACCTCTTCTTGGGTCGCCGCCGGCAATGGTCGCTCTTCGTTGCAGCACTGTCGCTCGCGGTCTTTGCCGCTTCGACACAAGCCGAAGGCTGGAGTCTGTGGAAAAAAACGGAAACCCGATCCGATGACGGCGTGGGAGGCATGCCCTATGCCAACTCCTCGAAGGAAAACCGTTCGTCGCGCTCGTCGGGCTATGCACATCCCAGTACGCCTGCCGATTCAAGCTCTGGTTGGAACGTCGGCGCAGGAATGAGCAACGCGGGCAAGTCCGTCGTCAACGGCGCCACGACCGCGATGTCGAAGA
Source organism: Planctomycetia bacterium (assembly GCA_021413845.1). Classification (NCBI taxonomy): domain Bacteria; kingdom Pseudomonadati; phylum Planctomycetota; class Planctomycetia; species Planctomycetia bacterium. Next base: position 20,458 of record JAIOPP010000152.1, read on the forward strand.
CCGCCTCGATCACGAAGAAAGCCGCCAAGAAGACCGTCGACATCGTCACGCTCAAGCCGCTCTGGGCTGCGAAGCCGGCGCCGAACCCGTTCCAGTTGGGCTCGCATCCCGATCCTCGTTCGCACAAGAACTCGAAGCCGGCCCTGTGGGGCGCTTCGTCGAAGACGAAGAGCGAGCCGCGCACGACCGGTCAGTTCTTCTCGCAACAACCGGTTCGCTAACGGCGTTTATCGATCGGATTCGCAACTAGATTCATCAAGCGGCTTAAGCGGATATTTCCATGACGATACGCACTCGTTCGATCGCAATGACGACGCTGGCTCTGGCCGTGCTTTGCTCCGGCTGCGCCCCGATGGGCACGGAGTCGTCGATGCGGAAGAAGATCACGTCGGAGCCCGACCCATCGTTCATGAAGCGCGTGAAGAACGATCCGTTCCCATCGGCCGGGCAACAAGCTCGAATGCCGGCCGCACAGGCCTCGGCTGCGCAAACGAATACGCAAACCGCCGCAGCGACGGCAACCGCCACGGATGAGGATGAGACCGCCACGGCCGCAACGGCGAAGGGAGCGGCACCGAAGGAAGTACCGTTGAAGGGAACGCCACTCAAAGCTGCGGCACCGAAAACGGCGGCATTGAGAACCGCCCCGCAGACCACGACCGGCAGCGGCAATAATAACCGAACTCGCAACGGCGTGAAGCCGGCGAATACGTCCGAGTAGAGCGGCTATGTTCGCAATAAGACGTTGCCGCTCGCTTCGCTCAACCGCCTGATTTCGGAAAGTGTTCCCGCACGTATTTCGCGGCTCCGCGCGAGAGCAGGTCTTCGTCCAATCGCGCAGGATCGTCGAAAAAGGCCGCCGCGCTTTCCGAATCCAGCAGATGCGTGCCGAGCAGGTTCAAGGCTTTGTCCGGATCGTATAGTGCTTCGGCATAAATGATCCGCGGCCCTTCCCCCGCCACCTCGAGCAGCGCCGCGAAGAGTTGCACGACTCGATGCCGGCGCCGCGGCATTTGCGAACCCGCGATGACGACCCTTAGCCGGTTCCATTGTTCGTCGCTCAGGTTCGCGCGCCAAGCCTCGACTTGCCGGCGATAGTGATCGAGCTCGATCGCCGCCGCCGCTTCCGCGTTGGCTTCTTGAAGTGGGCCCATGCGGCGCGTGAACTCGAGGAGCTGCTCGCGCGTCGGCGGCGCACCGGCCAAAGCGTCGTCGAAGATCCGCGCGCTCTCGGCGGCGAGCGACCGCTGCCGGGCTAACTCTTCCGCCGTGAATTCGTACGTCGGCAACTCGCGCTCGACCTCCGCGATCAGCTTGCGCAGCTGCGTCCAAGAAGCGAGGTTCTCGGCGGTCGGTTTCGTCGCAGGGTCGCGCAGCTCCAAGTATGCGGTGAACGGCAGGTGCGCCAGCGCTTTGAGCCGCTGATACTTGACGGGCAGCAGCGTTCCCGCTTGGCGGCGATCTCCTTCAACGAGCACGAGTTTCTCGCCGTCGAACAAAATGATCGGCGTGGTGCCTCGCAACACCTCGCCGCGCGCTCGCGCATACGCCCCGCGAAAACGAAGGTTCAGCTCACTCGCCGCATCGCTCTGGTTCGCCACCGCCGGCGGCGGCGGTGGCTGAGCGACGACTCGCGCAGGCAATGTCGCTATGAGTCCGAGCGCGGAGAGTAACAAACCGATTCGCATCGCGCTAGTAAGCGTAGACCGGCTGGCACGAAGCTCGTTCATAGATTCAGCCCTGGCATGGTTTTGACCTGAAATTCGCCCGTTCATCAGGCGATTTCTATGGGATCGTGAGAAGTATTTCCAAAGGTTTCCGCTAGCAGCGCCGGTTATGCAAGGAGGTCGGTGCCGCGAAGCTGTATCTCGTTATATCGCTTCTGTTTGGAAACGATGAGCAAATCGAAGCGAGCGCGTCTAACAAGCGATTTTTCCAGTGATCGAGCGGGCCTTCCCCCCGAAAACCAAGTGTCCGACGACTCGGCAAACAAGCCCCCACCTTCACTAATCCTACAAAAACATTAGGATGGTCTAGTTCCATTGAGGACTTCGATGCGTTTGCCCCACCCCTACCGACCCACCGCTCTGCGCTGCGCCCTGTTTCTCGGCGCGCTTGCCGCTGCGCTTCCCTGCGCTACGGCCGATGCGGATGCCGCGGGCTTCGGGCGCCGGTTTCATGTTTGGGGGCGCTTCCGGCCCGGCAGTTGGGTCGTGCTGCAGCAAGGGATCGAAACCCTCGGCGACGGCGGCAACGTCGTCTCGCGACATACGTGCGAAACCCGGATGACGCTCGCCTCGTCGAACGACACCGCGCTCACGCTCCAGGTGCAAGCCTCGCTCGAAGTCGGCGGCAAGAAGCTCGACACGGCACCGCAAGAGATGCGACAAGGAGTGCATGGCGAGACTCCCGAAGTGGCCGCCACGACGGAACTCGAACCGGAAGAACTCCAGATCGACGGCCGCGCCTACCGCTGCGAAGTCCATCGCTCCGAGGCCGAGGTCAACGGACGCCGGCTCATCACGAAGTCGTGGATCGCTCCGCAAACGACGCCGTTCGTGCTGCGCCGCCTGACGACGACGACCGACGTCGCCACGGGCAACCTGATCGGCGAAACGCTGAACGAAGTATTGTCTCTCTCGCAACTCAGGATCATGGCCCGCTCGCGCCAAGTCGCCGAAGTCCGGATCGTGCAGCGGCATCCGCGCGGCCAGACGACCTCGCGGGCCGTAAGTTGCCCGGAGATCCCCGGCGGCTTGGTCAGTCAGACCTCGGAAGAGTTCGATACCCAAGGCCGGCTGCTACGACGGACGAAGATGGAACTCGTCGACTTCGAGACGAAGTAACGACAAGATTCCACCACTCGCCACAGAACCCGCGCCCCAGATTCACGACTCTGGGCTCACGACTCTGGGCCTGCGAGCACCTCACTTCTTCCTCGGTTTCGGCTTCGGAACCGGTTTCGCCGAGGGCTTCGTCGCCGTTTTCGACAACTCAGTTTTCGGCAACTCGAACTCCGCCGGAAGCTTGTCTTTGCGCTTCTCCACGCCGGCCCGAGTCGTGATGAAGATCATGTCGGGCCCGCCGGGCGTCTTCGGCTTAATGATATAGACGAGCTTCTCCGACGGATCGGCCTTCTTGAGGATCTTGCGCAAGAGTTGCCCGGCCGGCTGATACTTCTCGTCGAGCCTGAGCGCTTGCACCTTCGTGATCCCCTCGGCTTGTAAGTCGGGTCCGATGAACTCGATCGGTACGCCGATTTCTTCCGAGACGATCGCGAGCGTCGCATCGAGCGCGTTGCGATCGAACGCCAGCGCCATCGGCTTCTTCAACGCTTCGGCGACACCGCCGGACGGCGCGTCCGCGGCCCGAGCGAAATCGCCGCCGCCGGTAAACCACACCGACACGACCAATGCCGGCGACAACCAGATGCTTCTTGTGTTCGTCTTCATTTCTCTGTTCCTTGTTCCTGAGGTTCCTGAGATCAAGACGTTTCTAAAATCCACCTCCTCACGACAATGTTTACCACGACATAACCAACACTCGACTCGACCACCTCGCAGAGTAGCCGAGTCGAGTAACTTTGAACTCCAATCATCGCACTAGGCCGATGCCGCGCGCGTTTCGACAAACAATCACGTCGAGTTCCCGACGTCTTCAACGTCTCAACGGCTATTTGCTTTCTTTCGCGGTAGCCGGCTTCGGACGTGTCTCGCGGTAGTCGACCACGCACACATCCTCGAGGCACGGCTTCACGATATCGACGAACGCCTTATGCGCCGGGTGCGGCAAGTAGGCATCGCGACCTTTTTCGTCGTCGAAGGTGACGAAGAAGCAGTGCGTAAACCCTTTCGAGAGGTTCTCGACGCTGACGTCGGTCCCCCACTCGAAGTCGCGAATCGCGTCGATCTTCGTCGGCAACTCGGCGAACGCGTCGGTGATTTCCTTGAGCTTCTCGGGGGTCGTGCCGGCTTTGAACTTAAAGAACACGACATGCCGCAGCCGCGCGGCCGGCGTAGTCACTGCATCATCCTTCGCCGTCGCGGGCTTCGAGCCGGCCCGATCTTCCGCCGGAGCGGGCTTACCGATCATGGCCACGCCAACCGAGGCGGCAAGCAGGAAAAACAACGACGTAAACATGGTCTTGGTTTTCACGTAATGGGTTCCCGTTCCGGCCTCGGCCGAAGAATTTCAGAAGGATCGAAAGCGTACCATCGTCATCCGACGGCACCACGCGTCGATCCTACAAGCCATGGCGCAGAGTTCAAGCGCCGCGTTTTGCGTTTCACGAAGATGTTCGTCGGTAGTCATCGCTACGGCCGAAACGGCAACTGCGATGAACCCAGACAACGAAAGCCGGCGAGCTAAACGACACGGCGATGCCGCGACCGTGAAAGTCGCGACATCGCCGCTGAATCCGCCTGACGAAAATGAGCTGTTTAGCCGAACGTCTCGACCAACAAGAGAAACGCTTGGCGCGTCTTCGTGCTGTTGCCGTCCGGGCTCAAGCGAGCAGCCTTATAGAGCGTGAGAGCCGCTTCGAGCGCAGAGGCGTTGCCGGCCGACGACGTCGTCGCGCCGCCGGTATCGGCACCACCGGACGACTTCTTGTTCTTACGAAAGCCCTTGACCTTCAGCTTGGCACGGATGATCGAAACGAGATTCGGCGAAACTTCGACCCCTTGCTCCTTCAAAGCCGCGACGATCTCTTTAGGCATCGCTCCCTTGTGGGCCGCCATGTAGCTCTTAATCGCCGCGGTCTTGCTGCCGCGGCCCGCACTTGCTGCGTCGCTGCTCGGGGCTGCTTTGGTACGTGCTTTCTTCGCCATGCTCTATAGTCCTGCAATAAAAATAGGGAGTCGGGACAAGTAATCAGGTTGAACGAGGGAATCGCATCGGGCTTGTTGTTGGCGCGATTGCCTAAATCCGCTCGGCAAACTTCATCACACGATGCCGGTAAAGTAACCGGCTTAATTGCTTAAACAACGTCACACACTAAACTTTGCCTACGCAATGTCAATCCCACCCTAAAGGATGGCGGCATCGTTTACGATAGTTGCGTCTCGCTCACTCTCCATTAAACATCACATCGTAAAACACGCTCTCCTATAATGGGCTCGGCGCTATCCTCTATTATCTTCGAATTACGATCGCGGCTTAAAAACCGGTAACGATATTCGCACCCAACTCGCAGCGGACTCTCTCTTTCATGAACCATCACAACGTCGCCGCGCTCAGCAGGATGATTTCCGGTTATGCCGTGTCGCAGGTCGTTTACGCGACGGCCAAGCTCGGCATCGCCGAGTTGCTCAGCGCGGGCCCTCGCCACGTCGACGATCTTGCCGCCGCCACGAAAACGCGACCGGAGCTGCTGTTCCGTATGTTGCGCGCGGCAGCGAGCATAGGCCTGTTTACGGAAGATGACACGGAAAGAAACGAACGCGTGTTTTCTCTCGCGCCGTTAGGCGAGTTGCTTCGTCCCGATGTCGAAAACTCACAACTGGCCTTCGCGCTGATGATGGGCGAGGAACACTATTACGTTTACGGACGATTGTTGGAAACATTACGAACGGGAGAGAACGCCTTCGAGCAGCTCTACGGAATGCCGATCTTTCAGTTCCTTTCCGAACATCCCGACAAGGGCCGCACGTTCGATAGCGCGATGACGTCGATCCACGGTCGAGAAACGGCCGCGGTGCTCGACGCTTACGACTTCTCCGGCATCGGCGTCTTGGCCGACGTCGGCGGCGGCAACGGCTCGAAACTCATCGCCATATTACAACGCCATCCGTCGCTGCGAGGAATTCTTTACGATCTACCGCAAGTCGTCGAACGGGCCGCTCCGCGCATCGCCGCGGCGGGGCTTAGCGATCGCTGTCGGCTCGTCAGCGGCGACTTCTTCCAAGACGTTCCGGCCGGTGCCGATGCGTATCTGATGCGGCATATCATTCACGATTGGGACGACGAAAAATCCCTCACGATCCTCCGCAATTGCCATCGCGCGATGCAGCCGGGAGGCAAGTTGTTGCTGGTCGAAAGCGTGATCCCAGCGGGCAACGAACCTTTCGGCGCGAAGTTCCTCGACCTGACGATGATGCTCATTCCCGGCGGCCTCGAACGGACCGAGCGGCAATTTCACGAACTGTACGCACAAGCCGGCTTCGAGCTCACGCGCATCGTGGCGACGCAAACGGAAATCTCGGTTCTCGAAGGGATCAAGAAATAATCCGTGCGGCGAGCCATCTTCTTCAGCTACGTCGCCGCGATGATTTGGTCGATCGGCAACGCGCTGACCAGCGGCATGCTCATCGTATTTCTCGCGCAAGAACTCGGGGCCGGCGGCAAGCAACTCAGCTACCTCCAAGCCGCCCCGGCCCTCTTGGGCCTGCTTCGCTTGTTCACCCCGGTCGCGATCCCGGCGCTCGGCGGCACCAAGCGCACTTGCTTGCTCTTGAGCACCGTCGCATACCTGCTGCTCTTCGCGGTGCCGGCGATCGTGAGCGTCGGCCGACACGAGATCGATCGTAGTGCCGCACTCGCGGCGCTGATCGGGCTGCTTTGCGTTCATCAGTTGTTGGAGCAAGTCGCGACGGTCGCCCTGTGGACATGGCTGGCCGATCTCATTCCGCGCCGCATCCGGGGCCGCTATTTCGCCCGTCGCAACATGCTGCAACTGGCGGTCATCATCCCCACGCTGCTTCTCTCCGGCGAACTTGCCGATCGGGCCACGACGGCCGATCGCAGCCAAACGGCCACGCTCTACGGAGCGCTCGTCGCCTGCGGCGCGGTCGTGCTCTTAATCTCTCTTTTGCCTCTCCTGGCGATGCCTGCCGCGCGTCCCAAGCAGCTCGCGCCGACGGCGGCGCATCTCCCGCGCTTCGCATTCCGCGCGTTGTTCGCCTCACTCTACGATCCCGCCTCGCGGCGATTGCTGTTCTACGGCTGTTGGTTTTCGTTCTTCAACGGGCTCTTCGCTATCGCTCAAAACATTCTTCCCAAAGGAGTGCTCGGGCTCGGGCTGGCGCCGATGAATCGCATGCAAACGGTCATGCGCCTCGGACAGATCGGCATCAGCGCGTGGGCCGGCCCTTGGAGCGATCGACACGGTAACCGACCGGTATTAGTGTTGTGCCAACTCGCGGTCGGCGCGGCTCCGCTCTTTTACTTCATCGCTTCTCCCGCGCAGCCCTATTGGCTCTACGGGGCATGGTTGTTGTGGTCGGCTTATGCGGGCATCAACATTTGTTTGCCGAACCTTACCATGCGGCTCGCCGGGCCCGAGCAACGTGCCGCACACCTCTCCGCTTACCACGCGCTGACGAGTCTCTTTCTCGTCGTCGGAACGCTCGCAGGAGGGTATCTGTTCGATCGTCTCGGTCGCGAGACTTTCTCCCTCTTCGGTTGGTCGCTGGATAAGTTTCACCTCTTCTTCTTGGCGGCGTTCATCATGCGTTCCGCGGGTGCGGCAATCGTCGCGACGGTGCCGGAACCGGGCGCCGACGCGTGGAGCAAACTCATCGCTCGCCGAGAAACGCCCGACGCTTCGCGTTGAAAGGCCTGAACTATTCCCGCATTAAACTGGGAATAAAATCGGCCGCGCTGCCTGAATAGCCTCTCGCTCCGACCATCGTCATCGTGATCAGCGCGAGGTTCCTTATGGGCATCGATTCTTTGACAGCGCACGCCTCCTCGGATACTGCACCTCTGACGGAAGAACTCGCGGTCGAAGAGCGTCCGATCGTCGGTCGCGGCATCGTCTGGAGCATCGCCGCCGGCGGCAGCAGCATGGTCGTGCATCTCGCCCTGCTGCTCATCCTCGGGCTGATCGTCAACGTCGCTCCTCCGCTATGTCCGCACGCCTGCCCCTTCGCCGTGATGGAAGATCTGCCCGATCCGATCGAGATCATCGAAAAACTGACGGAGTCGATCGTCCCCGCAACGCAGATCACGACCACGGGACCAGACTCTTTACCGCGGCATCTCGATCATTACGGCAACAACAATCCCCGCTTGCTTTCCGCCGGCCCCAAACTGAATTCTGCGGAGCAGCCGCAACGCAGCGCGACGACTCCCATCGAAGTCGGCGTCAACAACATCTATGCCATGTCGCGCGATGCGTTCGTCCAAACGGTGCCGTTCGGCACTCCCGGCAGTACGCAAAGCGCGCCGAGCTACACCGACGCGATGGACCGGATGACGCAGGAAATTCTCAACAAGCTCGCCAAGAGCAAGGTGCTCCTCGTGTGGGTCTTCGATCAATCCGAAAGCATGCAAGACGATCGAGCCGAGATCACGGCCCGCATCGATCGGGTTTACGTCGAGCTCGGGCTCTCGGCAGCCGTCAAGAACGACGCCCTGCTCACGGCCGTCACGAGCTACGGCGCGAACGTCGCCATGCACACGCCGCAGCCGACCTCGAACACCGAGCAGATCATGGCCGCGATTCAGGCCGTGCCGAACGACCCTTCGGGCGAAGAAAAGATGTGTCGTGCGGTCACGTTTTCGATCGACCAACATCAGCGTCTCGCACAGCAACAAAATCGGCAATTGATGTGCATCCTCGTTACCGACGAAAGCGGCGATCAGACTTCGAACTTCTCCGACCTCGAACGAACGATCGAAACCGCGACCGTCGCGAAGTGTCCGATCTACGTGCTCGGGCGCGAAGCGGTGTTCGGATATCCGTACGCGCACATTCGGTGGACCGATCCCGAAACGAAGTACGGCTGTTGGATCCGCATAGATCGGGGGCCGGAGAGTCCGTTTCCCGAACAGCTTCAAGTCGACGGCTTCCAGCGGCGCTACGATGCCCATCCGTCCGGCTTCGGGCCGTACGAGCAATCGCGCATGGCGCGGCAAACCGGCGGCGTCTTCTTCATGCTGCCGAGCCCCGAAGCGAATCTCGTCCGCCGCGAGGTGCGCGACTACGATCCCGACTCGCTGCGCACCTACATGCCCGACTTAAGCTCGCGCGAGGCTTATGCCGCCGAGCGCGACAAGCATCCGCTGCGGGCCATGCTCTGGAAAGTCATTACCGACTTGAACCCTTACGACAAGCAGCGCGAGGCCTTGATTCAAGTTCGGCTGCATGGCTGGCCGATCGAGCGCGCCGCGTATGCTCATGAAGCCGAAGCAAACATCAAGAAAGCGACGACGCTGATTCAATACTTCGCACAAGCGCAACAAGCGCTCGAAGGGGTCGCCCACCAGCGGGACCGCGACCCCAGCATTCGCTGGCGCGCGAACTTCGACGTCGCTTACGCACAGACGCTCGCCTATCAGGCCCGACTCCACGACTACATCGCTTATGTCGGCGCATTCGTGCGCAATCCTAAAGCGATCAAGAACGAGCTCGGCGAGAGCCGGCAGACCAACGCCTGGAATGCCGCGTTCGTACAGCGCACTCTCGCCAACGATCCGCAGACGACCGCGCTCCGCGAGCGTTCGGCCCTGCTCTATCGCAAGATCGTTCAAGACCACGCCGGCACTCCGTGGGGAGCGCGTGCCGAATATGAACTCACGCGGCCGTTCGGCATCGAGTTTCGCGAAAGCCATGAAGACCCGCGCGGCAAGTCGGTGAAAGTCCCCCATCAGTAAATCGCCGCTCGGAACAAAGAGTCGCGACGGCTGCGAAACGGGGTATGATGAACGTCGGCGTGAAAACAAACGGTCATCGACTTCGGCACCCGCAAGGTTCGCTGCTTGGACCCCTCGACGTTTCATCTCGAATTCGATCGACCCGTCTACCTATGGATGGCCGCGGCGCTGCCGCTCATCTGGTGGTTCGGTCGAAGTACGCTCACGTCGCTTGGGCGCGTGCGCGGGACCATCGCGTTCCTCATCCGCGGCGTGGTCTGGATGTTGCTCGTCGCGGCTTGCGCCGAGATGCAATGGGTCCGCACGGATGATCGCCTGACCGTGATCTACTTGCTCGACCGCTCGCTGAGCGTGCCCGAGGGGCAGCGGCGGGCGATGATCGAATACGTGAACCGCGCGATCGCCGAGCAACGAGGAGACCAAGACTCGGTCGGAGTGATCGCGTTCGGGCGCGAGGCGCGGGTCGAATCGCCGCCGCTCGACCGCAAGCTCCGACTCGGCGAAACGCTCGAAGCCACGGTCGATCCACAATACTCGAACATCGCCGAAGCCTTCAGCCTCGCGCAAGCGGCCTTTCCGGAAGATGCGGCGCAGCGCATCGTCGTCGTCACGGACGGCAACGCCAACCTCGGCGATGTCTATGCCGAAGCGCGCAGCGCGGTCGATCAAGGAATCGGCGTCGATGTGGTGCCGATCACTTATCGAACCGGCGGGGATATCCTCGTCGAAAAGGTTTCGCTGCCGGCGATCGCGCGCCGCGGCGAGCCGTTTCAAGTGCAAGTCTTATTGAACAACACGGCCTCGCCCGACGCCGACGCCAAAGCCATCGGCGGCAGCGTCGAACTGCTCCGTCGCCACGGCGACGACGTGACGGTGCTCAGCAAAGAACACGTCGAGCTTGCGCCGGGCAAGCGCTCGCTGACGATTCGCCAAACGCTCGAAGACGCCGACTTCTACGTTTACGAAGCGCGATTCACGCCCGACGACCCGCAAGTCGACGCGCAGGTGCTCAACAACAAATCGCTGAACTTCACGCAGGTCGAAGGGGCCGGCCGGGTCTTATTGATCGAAGACTTTCAACGCCGCGGCCGACACGAACGCCTCGTCGAAGCGCTCCGGCGCGAGAAGCTCGAGGTGGTGACGATGCCGACGAACCGGCTCTTCGCTTCGCCGGCCGAGTTGATCGGCTTCGACACCGTGATCCTCGCCGACGTTGCGCGTACCAGCGGCGACGGAGCGGACGACGTCGTCAACTTCTCCGACGAGCAGATCCGCATGCTCCAAGCCAACGTCCAAGAAATGGGCTGCGGGTTCGTGATGCTCGGCGGATCGAATTCGTTCGGCGCAGGGGGTTGGGCGAATACGCCGCTCGAAGAAATGATGCCGGTCGACTTCCAGATCAAGAACGTCGAGGTGGTGCCGAGCGGGGCGCTAATGCTCGTGCTGGATAGCTCCGGCTCGATGTCGGGCGAGAAATTGGAGATGTGTAAGACCGCGGCGGTCGCGGCGGTGAAAGTGCTCGGAGCGAAAGACTATGCGGGGGTCGTGTCGTTCGACTCCGAGGCGCATTGGATCGTGCCGATGCATCAATTCAAATCGGTCGGCGACGTGATCCGCAGAATGGACCGACTCTCGGCCGGCGGCGGTACGAACATGCGCCCCGGCATGGAAGCGGGCTACGAAGCGATTCAAGGAGTGCCGGCCGCGGTGAAGCATGTCATCGTGCTGACCGACGGACAAACCGCGGGCCAAGACTATGAACAACTCGCCGCGAATATGCGCAAGCAAGGGATCACGACCAGCTGCGTGGCGCTAGGGGCCGACTCCGCGACGACGCTCCTCGACGGCATCGCCCGCGCAGGAGGGGGCAAGTTCTATCTGGTGAACCATCCGCGCACGATCCCGCGCATCTTCATGAAGGAAGCGATGCGCATCGCACGACCGTTGATCTTCGAAAAGAAAGAGGGCTTCGCCGTGCAACGGGAATCGGCCGGGCACGAGGTGCTGCGCGGCATCGACGGCCCGTTGCCGCCGCTGACCGGCTTCGTACTGACGCGCACCAAGCGCAGCCCGCTGGTGCAGACGTTGATTACGAATCCTTCGTTCGCGGCCGAAGGGTCCGGAACCATTGCCGGAACTTGGACGTACGGGCTCGGCCGAACCGCCGTCTGGACGACCGACTGCGGCAAGTCTTGGGCCACGCAATGGGCAACGTGGCCGGAGTTCGATCGACTCCTCACCGGGCTCGTCCGTTGGACGATGCGACCTCCGACGGCCGGCGGGCGTTATGCCGTTCACGCCGACGCGCAAGACGGCCAAGGGCGCATCGTCGTCACGGCGGTCGACGAGCAAGGGGAGTATCTCAACTTGCTTGATCCGCAAGGTTCGGTGATCGGCCCCGACTTGAAACCGAGGCCGATCCAGCTCGAACAAGTCGCGCCGGGGCGCTACTCGGCCGCCTTCGATACGGACGAGATCGGGAGCTACTTCGTCGTCGTGCGACCGGGAGCGGGAAGGCCGACGTTGCGCACGGGCGTGAATGTTTCCTACTCGCCCGAGCTGCGCGACCGCGAGCCGAACCTCTCCCTGCTGACGAGCCTGGCGGCGCTGAAGCCGAAGGGTGGGGGCCCGGGCATGCTCGCGACGGCCCTCTCGAACGGGCTTACGACGACGGCCGCGCCGCTGGGGGTCGACTTCTTTCGGCATGATCTGGCGAAGGCATCCGGCCGGCGCGACCTATGGCCGGCGCTGGTGCTCGCGGCGGTGCTGCTGTTCGTCGCCGATGTGTTCATTCGCCGGGTCGCCTTCGAGAGCCGCTGGCTTTGGATCGGCTTCGTGTGGCTGCAAGCGCGCGTGCTGCGGCGCACGGCGCCGGCCGCGGCGCAACCGCACATGGAACGCTTGAAGCGCCGCAAGGAAGAGATCGCGCGGCAGGTAAACGAGCGCCGCGCGACGGCCGCCGCAGCACCCTCGGCGAACGAGCCACGCGTAGATCCCGTGCGCAACGTCGATTCTGCGCCGGCGAATCAGGGGACACTTGGGAACCGTGCGACCCCTTCGGCCTCGGTTCCGAATGCGACGCCGAATGCGGCTCCGGCCGAAGACTACACCTCGCGATTGCTGAGGGCGAAGCGTAAAGTATGGACCGAGCGCCGAGACGGCGATCCGCCTCCAAACTCGCCGCCGCAACCCGACGAACCGACACTCTAGCCCGCCGCAGCCCACCAAGGTATTCGCGAATGACGATCGCCGACACGATTCAGGACCGAGCCCAAAGCTTCTTGCGCGACTATCGTGCGGTGCGTGAACAGTTGAAGCGCGTGATCGTCGGACACGATGAAGTCGTCGACGGCGTGTTGACATGCTTATGCGTCGGCGGGCATTGCCTGCTCGAAGGAGTGCCGGGGCTCGGCAAGACGCTGCTCGTGCGGACGTTGTCGCAAGCGTTGCGATTGCAGTTTTCGCGAATTCAATTCACGCCCGACTTGATGCCCGCCGACATTCTCGGCACGAATATGTTCGTCGAATCGGAAGACGGCCGACGGGCCTTCGAGTTTCGTCGCGGCCCGATCTTCACGCAGGTGCTCTTGGCCGATGAAATCAATCGGGCCACGCCGAAGACGCAATCGGCCCTGCTCGAAACGATGCAAGAAGGTTCGGCGACGATCGGCGGCACGACCTTCCGCATGGAGCCGCCGTTCTTCGTATTGGCGACGCAGAACCCGATCGAGCAAGAAGGGACCTATCCGCTTCCCGAAGCACAGCTCGACCGGTTTTTCTTCAAGGTGCTGGCCGGCTACCCGACGCGGGAAGAGCTCAACACGGTTCTCGATCGCACGACCCGTTCGGTACACGACGAAGCGGAACCGGTGATCGACGGCCCGCGCATTCTGGAGATGCAGCGGCTCGTGCGCGAAGTCGTGATCGCGCCGCATGTGCAAGACTACGCCGTACGGTTGATCCTCGCGACGCACCCGCAAGGCCCGCACGCCGCCGAAGGGGCGAACAAATGGCTCCGGTTCGGGGCCGGCCCGCGCGGCGCTCAGGCCTTGGTGCTCGGCGCGAAAGTGAAGGCGCTCTTAAACGAGCGTTTCAACGTCAGCTACGACGATCTACGCAGCGTCGTGCTGCCCGCGCTGCGGCATCGTATCTTGCTCAACTTCGAAGCGCAGGCCGAGAACGTAGAGCCGGACGCGGTGTTGAAGGAACTCTTGGAGAAGGTGCCGCGGCAGAAGGAGGCGTGAGAGGGAAGTGGTCAGGGGTCGGTGGTCAGTGGCCGGTGAGAAATTTTCCGGCGAGCGTTCGGCTACGGCACGCGGAGCGTGCCTGCAACGTTGTAGGCACGCTCCGCGTGCCGTGACCATTGGCGCAAAGAAGCTCTTAGCGAGCGCGCGTAGAGAGGAAACCGAGCCCCGGCGAAGTTGCGGGCTGCTCTACTCGCTTTGCGGTTCGTCTTCCGCCGGGCGGAGATAATTGCTCTCTAAGATGCGGGCGTTCTGGTTGCACGATTGGCGGCGGTCGACGGCGTGCCAAGAGCTGACCCCCTTGAGCTCCGGCATCAGCTCGACGAGTTGGTTGACCAACGTCTGCCCGAGGCGCTGGACCGAGACTTGGCCGGTACGCTCCATGATCGCTTGCACCGTCTTCATCACGCGGACCATGCGGGCCCGTTGCAAGACGGGAGGCGAGAGCTCGCAGTCGGGCTCGACGAGCAGATCGGCCACGGGAACTTCACACAGCTTTTGCCAGGCAAAGAGTTGCGCGAGCGTGAGGTCGGCGGTCGGTTCTTCTTGGCGACGTGCTTCTTCGACCGAGATTTCCAAGTGCTGCGAAGCACGCTTGATCGAGATCCCCTGTTGGCGACGAACCTCGCGCACGCGGTGCATCTCGGATCCGGCCGACTTCGACGACCCGACGGCGTGCGCCGAACCGCTCTGTGTTGAATTGTTCTGGGCCGAATTGCTCAGTGCAGGACCATCGACGGCCCGCGCTACGGCCGACGACAAGCCGGTGCTCATCGAGCGTTCCGACTCCGTATGCAGTTGAGCGACTTCCGAGAGTGGCGCATTCAATTCCTTGCGCTCTGCTCTCTTGTGATCCACGACCGAGTCGCTTGGCGACGGCGGCGGATTACCCGCTGGCTCGTCGTGCGAAGCGTGTTCGCGCGAGCTCTGTTCTCGCGACGCTCCGGCAAGCATGCCGGGTTGCAGCGCAAGAGAAGGAGTGCGAGTTAGCAAATTGAAATCGATAATGCTCATGGGCAACTTGAAATGATCCGATGTGAGCGATCGCGGACGTCGTGACAGTAGACAGACACCTCGAACGAGCGCGCATTAAAAGACTGCGCACTGAGGAAGTGACTTGCCGCTCATCGCTTCGACCGAACTCCTCGCACTCGAATGACACTTGCCCTGTCACTCAAAAGAACGAACGTCGACTGAGCCGTAGGTGAGAATTCACCCGGTTGCCGACCCGAAAGATATGACGCCTCGGGCAGCACCCAAATAATAGCGCACTCCCCGTTTACAAACAAGAGAGAACGCCACGAACTTCAAGGATCGCGTCGCCGACCCGTGCTTCGAGCGAAGCCGGATCGGAAACTCGGAATGCGACAAACTGACGCGGCCTACTCAGGACAATCGTGGAGCGGGAAACGGTCTCATGCCCATCTCAACCCGGCACGACATGCCCCGTGTTTACTCGCCCCAGGTGAAGGCCCGCAACCGCGACATTAGGTAACTCGGGCCGCGCACTTGGGCACCGGTCGGCGAATCGATCTTAGTATGTTCACCACCGGAGGCCGGCGTGCGGCGGCCGGCGTTTTCCGCACGGCGAGCCGTAGCGCCGCTCGGTCGGGCCTGTAAACCGCGACGGATCCCCGCGGCCAAGGTAGCTAGGCTCGGTGCCCGGCTCCGGCGGCTGCGGATGGCTACCATCGGCATGGCGAAGCCGGAGGTGCGTAAATGCGTGAGCAGCCCTTGCCGATCGCCCGACTGTTGCCAGCCGAGCAGCAAGCGCCGGGGAACGAGCAAGAGGTCGGGCAGCGGCGATTCGGCGGCTTTCGCCCCCGGCTTCGTCGCGCTCGATTTGGCCGGCAGACGTGGAATCGTCCCGACTCCGCCGGATGTTTCGTACATCCCCGCCACGGCGACCGCGGACGTCAGGGAGCCCCAAACCTTGGCGAGCTCGTGCGGATCGAACTCGGCCGGGTCGCGGCAGACGAGCAGCGTTTCTCCTTGCGAGTAGCGCAGCGCGCTCCGCAGGGCTTCCTGCGCTCCGAGCTTCGTCGGGTGGACGAGCAACTGCACCTGAGGGAACTGGAGCGACAGTTCGTGAGCCGTGTCGATCGTGCCGTCGGTCGAACCGTCGTCGACCATCACGACATCGAAGCGGGGCGTCAGTTCCGGCAGGATCTCCAAGAGTTCGGTAAGTAGGGTCGGTAGCGACGACTCGACATTGTGCAGCGGCAGGACGACGGTTAGCGAGGGATTCAAAAGACGATTCCTAAGTGATTGCGAAACGTTTCCTGAGTGCTCCCGCATTTCCCGCGCGGTGGAGGCCATGTCGATCGGCCATAGCTTCGCACGGGATTCGACCCAGGCGAGAAAGGCAAACCGAAGGGCCCGCGGAACCGCAACTCCATCGACGGCGCCGCCCTGGAAGCGCGAAGCTTCCGCCTGATAGCATCGGCCGGACGCGGAACGGAACTCTAGTCTGCAAAACGACAAACGACCTCTGGCGACGATAGCGATCAGGCCCGAAATGCCGAAGGCGCGCCCCAGGGAGGGCGTCGCGCCCTCTGCCGGTTGTAAGAGGCGCGAGCGGGCCGATCCTGCCGATCGTACGCTGCTGGTAACCTTTTGCGGCGGGGCGTATCCTTGAGAAAGGTGTTCCCTCGTTCTTTTCCAGCGTGCTGGGTCGGAGTCGTCTCTTGTCGAAAGTACCCGCCGTTTTCCCCGACTTCTCCGCCGGCGACGGCCTGCTTCCGGCCGTGGCTCAAGACGAGGCGACCGGCGAGATCCTCATGCTCGCCTTCATGAACGCCGAGAGCTTCGCCGAAACGCTGGCGACCGGTCGGGCCGTGTATTACAGCCGGAGCCGACAACGCCTCTGGCGCAAAGGAGAAGAGAGCGGCCACTACCAGACGGTGAGCCAGATTCTCACCGATTGCGACGGCGACGCCCTCGTGCTCAAGGTGCGGCAACACGGCCGAGCCGCCTGCCACACGGGCCGGGTAAGCTGCTTCTTTCGCGAGATCACTCCGGCCGGAGTGCGGATCATCGCCGAGCCGATTTTCGACCCGGCCGAGGTCTATGGAAACAAAACTCTCCCATCTCCAGGATCGACCCCGACCCTTCTCCCGCCGGGGGCTTTGCACAAGAAGTCCTAGATTATAGCGACTTGTTGTGCAGGTGAAGTTCCTGCCCAAAAAGTCGTGTCGATTCCGAATTCGTGCGTCTCTTGGATCAGCACGTAAATGTTGTGGCAGACGATTTTGCAGAGCACTTCGTTGACCATCGCAGTGTCCGTCTTGCTCCGCACGTGATCGCGGAACTTTGCCTTGATCATGCTGAACGTCGATTCGACGTTGCTCCGCTTGTGATAGTGCGCTAGGAACTCACCACGACGGTATTGGAATTAGTGGTACATCTTCTTCCAGAGTCCATCGCCCTTGCCGTTGTGAGTCCTGTTCTTGAACGGTATGAACGGTGTCGCGCCCGTGGCTTCGATTGCATCGTAGTTCTTGTAGCTGCCGTATGCCTTATCGCCGGACACTTCCGCGATCTTGAAGCTCTTCGCGGTGGCTTTCACGAGATCGGGCATTAGGGGTGCGTCTTGCGCCAGTTTGTCGCGAATCTCCACGGCCGTGACGATGTTCGTCTTCACTCCGCACATCAGGTGGACCTTGACCCATTCGTGCTGCTGTCGCACGGTGCCGTATTTATGATCGAAACAGCGGATGAATCGCGAGGTTGAGAAACCCGACGAATCGGCAGCGAAGTCATGCTCGACTGACTTGAGTGGCAAACTGGTTTCCTCGATCATCGCCTTTAAGATCGGCGTTAGGTCGGGATTCTCCAACGAATTGAAAATCGTGTTGAAGTGCGGCAGCTTCTCAATGAACCCCTTTTCGTGCGCGGCACTTAGGTCGCTCATGAAACGCCGACCGGAAACCGTGCTGAAGATTTTGAAGCACGCGGCGAACACCGCGTCATTTAGCGGCAGGCGCGGACGACCGACCTTCGATCGCGCCGGCTCGACAATTCCAAGGCATAGGTCGCGCAGTAGGTCAAGGAACCTATCCTTCTCGTGGGTTTGCGCATGGTTGTATGCCGTCAAGTTTTGAGAGTAGATCTTGCGCTCTGCTTTCGGCGGAAGTGGGGCCGGCTCCTCCTTGTAGTCGAACAGCTCTCGTTGCATAAAGAACTCGACGGCGTAGATATGCTTGCATTTCCCGCCCGTCGTTTCGTGGTCGGAGCAGCTGCAATGCGGACTCGTGCCGCTCGGCGTAACCTTGTAGCGGCCATTCCCGGACTGACTTGGAACAAAGAACGAATCTCCCTGGCGATCAATCCTGAAAGTCGCGGCGATCGCCATGCCGCTCTGCTTGCGTGCATCCATGGACGGAACCATCCCGTTGTTTGGGCGGTATCGCGTGTTAGAAT
The DNA here is from genome assembly GCA_021413845.1 of Planctomycetia bacterium. Taxonomy (NCBI): domain Bacteria; kingdom Pseudomonadati; phylum Planctomycetota; class Planctomycetia; species Planctomycetia bacterium. The sequence continues at coordinate 38,721 of JAIOPP010000152.1, forward strand.
GCAATTGCTTAGGAGCATTCTGGCGCTAGCCGCCGGACTGGTCTTGCCCCGATGCGGCCTTGGCGGGCTGTATCGGGGTTTTTTCGTTTGGCTTGCGTATTCTAATGACCTAATGTTATTTGTCCACCCAAATAACAGGTCGCGTTGACATTTTATTTGGGTGGACGTAAAGTGTCCGGCATGAGTTCAAAAGAACCCAAGCCTAAACGTGGAAGACCGGCGACGGGAACGACGCCGAAGCGCTATTTCAGAATGGACGACGAGTCGTGGGCACTCGTCGAGAATGCCGCGCAAGCAGAAGGGAAGACAGTCTCCGACTTCATTCGCGAAGTGATACTGCGGGCTGCGAGACGGAAGGGCTAAGGCCGTTCAGCTGGCAGGACGCGCGACCACTTGCCAGACCGCGGCGTGCGCGAGTCGGATATTAAGAAGCGACGAATTGACTTGGCACTGTTTCCATGGTTTCAATGACAATGAACGAATGCTAGCGGTTCGCCGAACTAATGCGCGGCAATCCGCTCTTCTATAGAAGTCGGTTTTTGATACAGTTCCGCACCTTTTCTCGCACTGCAACGATTGCACTGACCTCGGCTTGATAAATGGCCAAATCATCGGAAACACGAACCGAAGGCGTGGCTCGCGAACTTTTAGAGATTCGCGGGTGGAATCTTTCGCGCCCACCAAAAGGGAACTTGCTCTGGAAAAACGAGTACCGAGATTACCCACATCTTCTGGAAGCACTGTCAGGCCGAGGCAAGAAGGGCCGAGGGGGCGACGGCTACCCGGATTTCTTAGTCGTAACCGCTGACTCGAATCCGATGCCGCTTATAGTCGGCGAGGCAAAGGCTTCCGAGGATTCGATCGACACCGCCGTTCATGAGGCGTGCAACTTTTACGGCGAAGCCTTCACCGACCACGGAATGAGGGTGCTGGCTGCCGGCATCGCCGGGAACGACCATTCGAATATCGCCGTTCAGGTAAGCAAGCGATCCTTCCGAAAGTGGCGACCGATTGAGTATCGCGAGCATCCGATTCAGTGGTTGCCGACGCCGGAGGAGACGAACCGCCTATTAACAAACGATGAACTGTATGATCTCCAGCCCCGCATTCCATCCGGCGAGGTCCTGGCAAGGCGAGCGGACGAGATCAATCGCATTCTTCGAGAGTGCAAGATCAAGGACGAATACCGGCCTGCAGTAACCGGCGCATTCATGCTGGCTCTTTGGCAATCCAAGGGGCAGATTCGCATGCATCCCGAGCATATCCTTACGGATATCAATAGCGCCTGCAAAAAGGCGTTCATTCGTTCCGGAAAGATCGAGCTAGCCGAAAGCATTTTGGTCCCGGAGGCCAATGAAAAGCTGGCCGTTAAGGCCCCTCGTATTTGCTACATCCTCCGACTGCTTAACGTTACGACGCTCACGGCAGAGCACGACTATCTCGGCCAGCTCTATGAAACGTTTTTCCGATTCACCGGCGGAAATACGATCGGGCAGTTCTTTACGCCGCGGCACGTTACTCGATTTGTCGTTGATCTATGCGAGGTAAATAAGAACGACGTCGTGGTCGATCCGACGTGCGGTACGGGTGGGTTCCTAATCGCCGCTCTCTATAAAATGATGGGCGATCGCCACCTTACCCATGATCAAATAAGCGACCTTGTTCGCGGGCATCTTGCCGGTTTTGAAAGCGAGCCGATCACTGCTGCGCTGTGCGTCGCAAACATGATTCTTCGTGGCGATGGCACGACCGGAATCTACAAGGGTGATTGCTTCAGTCATCCCAGTTATCCGACCGGCAAAGCCAATGTCGTTGTGGGAAATCCGCCGTTTCCGCACAAGAAAACCGACGAACCTTCAGAGCGGTTCGTTGATCGAGCCCTAGAGGCGCTGGATGCCCGGGGAACGCTAGCGATGATCGTTCCCGAATCGCTCTTAGTAAAGCCATCGAAGCGGAAATGGCGGAAGAAGACGCTCGCGGGGAACTCGTTACGTGCGGTAATGACGCTTCCGGGCGAACTTTTTCAGCCGTACGCGGCCGCCACGACTGCAATTCTCATCTTAGAGAAAGGAGTCCCACACAACGCGAAACGGCCGACCTTTTTCTGTCGGATAACCAATGACGGCTACCGCCTGCAAAAAAACGTTCGTCTAGAGCGTGCGGGTGAGCAGTTGTCGGAAGCCATGGACGCCTACCGAAAGAATAAGTCCATTGCGGGATTTTGCGTTTGGGGATCTGTGGACGGCACCGAGTGGTCTCCGGGAAATTATATCGAAGGCATTTCGCAAACGCCGGAGATGATCCAATCGGAGGTTGACGTCGTAATCCGTAGTCAAGCAGCATTCCATGCAACATTTGCCCCGCAATTAAGCGCATTTAGAGCTTTGATCAGCAGCGGAGAAGTGGCACCTAAGTCGTATGCGGAACTAATCAAGAAGAAGAAGGCGAAAAAGACGAAGGAGTCAAACAAAAAGGCTGATACGCCCGCGCCGGCAGCTGGCACGATCGGTGAGATGTTTGACATCTACTACGGCCAAGGCGCGCTGGAAAGCAAGAGAAACTTGCTTCCCGGTGCGGTGCCGATCATCTCATCAGCAGGGTCCAATAACGGATGCTACGGATTTTTCGAATTCTCGCAGGTAGCCAACGCAATCGCCCCGTCCTTTGTTACCGTTCCGAAAACTGGAAGCATCGGCGAAGCGTTTGTTCAGGAGTGGCCGTGCGGGGTTACTTCGGACTGCTTGCTGTTAATGCCGAAAAATGGAACGGACCAGATTGATTTGTATATCGCGGCAGCAATGGTTCGGCTGGAAAAATGGCGGTTTAATTACGGTAGAAAAATCACGCCGACTCGGGTATCAAAGATTGCCTTTCCGCGCACCGCAGAATTGCGGGAGTGGGTGGCGACTAAATTAAGATCACTGCGGCCGATCGTCAGCGTAACTTTGCATGGCCTGAGCGGACTTGAGGATGCATCAGCACGATTTAAAGGTCTCGCGGACGAATGGCGACGTGGGCGCGGGCATAAGTCAACCGTTGCAAAGCTCGTCGTTCATCCCGCGTATCAGCAAATTATCGGAATGGGCGAGGCTGTCGTTCCTCTTCTTCTCAGGGAAATGGAACTTCGGCCGTCGCATTGGTCGTGGGCGCTGAGAGCGATTACCGGAACGGACCCTGTGCCGGAGTCTGCTCGCGGGAAGCTTGATCAAATGGCAACATCATGGGTTAACTGGGGCAAAGAACAGGGGTACATCTGGTGAGCTTGCCTGTAAGCGAGTTTCCAAATCTCAAGCCGAACGAATTCGAGCCGACGAGTCCGGAGAACGAATTCTACAACTGCATTGCCTGGGCCGCCGGAGTGCACAATGAATGGTGGGAGCCATCAGTGGATGGCGTCTGGCCTTCTGGCGTCCCGCTTGACCCCACAATCGAAAACCTTTCTCTCGTCTTCGCAGGGCTCGGTTACGAGTCCTGCGAATCAGCCGACCTGGAGTCCGGCTTTGAGAAGATCGCGTTTTACGGCACCCACAACGAATACGAGCATGCCGCTCGGCAGCTAGATGACGGTCGCTGGACCAGCAAAATGGGCGCTGGAATTGATATCCGTCACGTGAACCTTGACTGCATCGGCGGCGGCCTTTACGGGGCTGTCGTATCGATTATGCGACGGCCCAAGCGGTAGCCACTACCGACTCCTTTTTGTGCAGCCTCCCGACTTCTTGTGCAGGAGGGCTTTTATGTGCAAAGCTCCCGCCGGGAGAAGGTGGCGGCGCAGCCGGCGGATGAGGGGCCATCGCAACCCCTTCCACCACGAACTACGAACCAAGAACAAAGAACCACGAACTCAAAAATGCCGCATCGCATTTCCCTAGTCGCCGCACTACTCGTTCCGCTTTTATTCGTCGGCGCGGCCTCGGCAGAACTCCCGCTCGTTTTCGAAGACGACTTCGAGCAAGGCTCGGAGCAGCTTGCGAAGCGTTGGAAGCCGACCGACGCCGCGGCTTGGAAGCTCGTCGATGGGAAGTCGGGCAAGGCTTACAGCTTGTTTCAGCAGAGCAACTACAAGCCGCCGTTTCGTAGCCCGGTGAATATCTCGCTGGTCGACGACGTCGCCGTGACCGACTTCCGGCTCGAGGCCGATGTCTTATCGACGAAGGCCGACTACCCGCACCGGTCGATGATCATGGTGTTCGGCTATCAAGATCCGGCGCATTTCTATTATGTCCATTTCGGAAAGAAGATGGACGACCATGCGAACCAGATCTTTATCGTCGATGGTGCGGCTCGCTTGAAAATCTCGACGAAGACGACCGACGGTACGAACTGGGACGACGCTTGGCATCATGTGAAGATCGAGCGCAATGCCGCTTCCGGCGACATCAAAATCTTCTTCGACGACATGCAAGCCCCGGTCATGACGGCCGTGGACAAGAAGTTCACCTGGGGCCAAGTCGGCCTCGGCTCGTTCGACGACATCGGCGACTGGGACAACGTGAAGCTGTGGGGGACGAAGAAGTAAGGGCCGTGCAGTAACCCTTCTCCTGCCGGGAGAAGGTGCCCGAAGGGCGGATGAGGGGCAGCCCTCGCAGAACCGAATCGTCGCCAGGGTCCGCAATCAAATGACGAATACTCGAACGGCTCGACGAGTCGACAAAGGGCCGTTGTGGATCCTCGGTTGCAGCGGGGTGTTTTTCCTGCTGTTATTGTCGCCGTTCCTCGCAATGTCCGTCTTCGATAACTATCTGCGCATCTGGAGCATCTCGGTCAGCAACGGCACCGGCAAATCGCTTTCGATCATCCTCACGTTCGACGGTGTGCCCGATCGCGCGATCCGCATCGATGGTGTGAGAGCAGACGCGATCTTCGGAAGCTATCTGTATTCGGAACGCCGCGATGCGACGCTTAGGTCGATTTGTGTGATCGAGGGTCAGCGAGAACGAACGACGACGCTATCGAAAAGCATCGATGTCGGGTGCGATCTACGGGTCGACATCGATCCCGACCTCAGCGTGCGCACTTCACTCGATCAAGACGCCCACTAGTAGCGGCGCCCCGCTCACTTACTCGTTCTGCTTCGTCCAAACCAAGTAGCCCGGCTTTCCTTTGTTCGTTACGAAGTCGATTCCCTTGGCGAGTGTGGCGCTGGCGAGGCCGATGTGGCCGACTGCGAAGTCGCCTTTCGTGCCCGACGCCGCGATCAGCACCGAATTCCCTTCGCCGGTCTTGATCTTCGCGGCGACACCGGGGATCTTCGTCGCGCCGAAGTTCCAGGTGATCTGGTAGAGGTCGAACAGGTCCGATTCGTTGCCGCCGACCGGTTTGTACGGCTTGAGCGTCACGGTGCCCGCGTATTTTGCGCCGGCGTTCGGGGCCTGCGCTGCGACGATCTTAAACTCGCCGCTGAGCGAAGCAGGGCCTTCGAGCGTTTCGTTGCCGAGCGTTTCCTGGCCGTCTTTCGCGGCGTTGATCGGCACCCATTTGCCGGTTAGTTTCCCGCCGTCGATGTCATACACCGCCAGGGCCACGCTTCCTTCCGGCGCGAACGCGATCCATAGCTCGCCCGCCGCTCCGCCGGTTCCCTTCACGCCGATCCCCAGGAGCTCCGCCCCCTTGAGCTTCATGTCGAGATAGTGGAAGCCGTCTTTACCGGCCATGGTCGTGACGACCCCTCCGCCCCACCCCGGGACGCTGGAGTTCAACACGTCGAACTTGCCGAGCAATACGGTGCTCATCGCCGCTTCCCCTTCGGCTCGGGCCGCGGCCATCGCCCCCTTCAATGTCGCGATCTCTTCCGGCGTGAGCTTGAAGAGGTCGGGCATCAACACATAGAGGGCCGCCAGGAGTTGCTTCTTGTCGACCTTGCCGTCGACGAACAGCAACCGCTTGCCGCCGAACGAGTCGCGAATGTCGTCGCCATCGAGATAGAGGAGCGACTTCGCCCCCGGCTTACGACGCAAATCGTAGTCGTCGACCATCAAGATGCGATAGCCGCCGAACTCGTTGCGGACGTCGTCGTCGTCGAAGTAGAGGAGTGCCTTACCGCCCGGCGCGTCGCGGAGCACGTTATCGTCGATGAAGAGGAGGCGTTTGCCCCCCGGCTCGGAGCGGATGTCATCGCCGTCGATGAACAGCAACCGCTTGCCACCCGGCTCGGGCCGGATATCGGCGCCGTCGGCAAATGCCGAAGAGGCGGTCGAGCAGAAGGCGAGAACGAGTAAAGTCGCGTAGTACGGTCGCATCGCGGGAACTCCGAACCGTTTTAGGGAAGCCGGGTTCTCATTATATCGCAACCCTCGCGGCATCCCAATCGCTTGAGATCGGGCGCGGCTGAATGATCGCCGCGCGTCTGCCGTTGCAGCCGGAAAGATCCGTGACTGCTTACCGTGGGTGCGGTTTTGCTTGCAGGTCGTCCGTGCCGGGAAGTTGAGTTTCCGTAGTTTGAGCAAGCGTGTTCGGCAAGGCGTGATCGATCAGAAAGCGCTCGAGCTCTTCATGCGGGATGCGACGAAATCTGCTGCCTGGTACTCGATACCCTTTGAGTGCGCCGGAATCGAACAGGCGAATGATCGTGGTCTGGCTCAAGTTGCAAATATGCGCCGCTTCACCGGTCGTGTAGGCGGATTTGATTCGCATGGTTCAGTTCCTCGGAAATCTTTCACTCGTAGGCCGGCGAACCGCAGACGTCTCAACTGAAATAAGAAGTGAGTTGAGATTCGGTCTTTACCGATGTCGGAAGAAATTCTTCCGAAGGAACACCGGCATGTTCAGGTTCGTCCAGCTATTCGATAGTAATTAGAGGGCGTTTCAAAACTTGGTTTGCTAGCTAAACAGGATCGTATTGGTTTGCGTATGGATGACTATCAGGAGGTCATCGATGTCGCAAGCTTTACCGTTCGAAGCGACGTGCGTTTCGGCGGGT
>JAIOPP010000153.1 GCA_021413845.1 Planctomycetia bacterium
GAAAAGACCAAGCTTGATTCTTGAAGAAACTAACGCAACACTTGGTATCACGCGTGGGGGCAGGTCAGAACGGAACGGGGAATGGTGAGCACTAGAGGGCCCTCGAGGTTATCGGATTCCATGTTGCTACGTCGCAGACAAGGGAAGGAATCTACAGCGACTCCAGAGATCGGTTCGGACATCGCACCGCGAAGAATGGACGAGGAAGTTCGAAGAGCTAAGCGGCGCTCTCATAGATCTTGACGCGAAATCGCCTTGAATTTAGGCGCATGGTCGACGCGCGATATCGATCGCGGTTGACCACGAGACATTGCGACGGCGATCCGCGGGGTCGCGCCGTATCGGCCTCGATGAGACTGTTCGCGGCCGAACCGATGGCGATTCCGAATCGGCGCGCCTCCCTACATCGGCCAACTCAATCAATGACGCGATGCCGGTAGAGTCGGATCGCGATCGAACACTAGTTCGGGACGATCGCTTAAGCGAGTTGTGGATAAGTCAACCGGCTCCCAGTTCCGCATGAGTCGGATTGGCTCTTGTCCGGTCTCGGAATCCAGTCGTTGCCCGTGGTACGACGGACCGCCACGACCGCGCCAGTCGCCATCGCGCCCAACCGAATCAGCCATTGAGCCGGCTGAATTGAGCGTCTGACATCGGCGACGCATGCTTTCGCGCCCGATGGTCGAAAACGTCCGGCGTACAGTGTATGCGCGACGCCGAACGGCTCCCTTCGCAAAGCGGAACGTTTGTGAAAACGCTGATCAGTAAGAGGGACCGGAGTAATGACGGATGGCGCCGAGTTGCCGGCGCAGCTCCGCCCGAAAGTCCGGATGAGCGATTCCGATCAGTGCGTCGCCGCGCTGCTTCAACGACAGCCCATGCAAGTCGACCGCCCCGTATTCCGTGACGACCCAATGCACATGCCCGCGCGTCGTCACGACTCCTGCTCCCGGTGAGAGCTCGGCGACGATTCGCGATACACGGCCTTTCTTGGCCGTCGACGGTAGGGCGATGATCGCGAGTCCGCCGGGAGACAAAGCGGCTCCTCGCATGAAATCCATCTGACCGCCGATCCCTGAATAAATCCGATGGCCCAACGAATCCGCGCAGACCTGGCCCGTCAGATCGATCTGCAACGCGGAATTGATGGCGACCAGCCGGTCGATCTTACGCAACAGGTTCGTGTCGTTCGTGATGTCGGCGGGATAGAAGGCGACTTCGGGGTTATCGTCGACGAAGTCGAACAATCGCCGCGTCCCCATGACGAAGCTGGTCACGGTCTGGCCGGGATAGATTCGTTTGCGACGATTCGTGATGACTCCGCCCTCGACAAGATCCACGACGCGATCGGAGAACATCTCCGAATGGATGCCCAACTCATGCTTGTTGCCGAGACGTGAAAGGACTGCGTCGGGAATCGCGCCGATGCCGGTTTGAAGCGTGGCTCCATCTTCGATCAGCTTAGCGATCTGCTCGCCGACCGCCGCCTCGACCGGCGTCTCGACCGACGGAGCGTGTTCATGGAGCGGCCGATCGGTCGCGATCCAAGCGGCTAACGATTTGAACGGAACCGTGCTGTGCCCATGGGTCCGCGGCATTTGCCGATTGACTTCGGCAATCAGTAACGGCGCGCAATCGGCGGCGGCTCGGGCTACGTCGACCGATGTCCCTAATGAACAGAATCCATGCCGATCCGGAGGCGAGACTTGCAGCAATGCAGCATCCAAGCGAATACGGCCGCTGAGAAACAGGTTCGGTATGTCCGACAAGAACACCGGAATGAAATCCGCTTGGCCATTCTGAACGGCTTGTCGCACCGGTTCACCCGTGAATAGCGACACCGACGTCATTCGCTCGGCGCACGACGGATCGACGAACGGCGCGGGACCGGCCGTATGCATGTGATAGAGCCTCAGCCCAGTTAGATCCTTTCGTAGGCAGAGCGCTTCGAGCAACGGGGTCGGTGTCGCAGCGGCGCCGTGTACGAACACGTTCATACCGCTTTGAAGTCTTTCGACCGCTTCAGCAGCGGACACGGCCTCCCGCAAGCGAAGATTCATGATATCGCTTCAAACCTCTTGAGATATGAATCTGATTGATCGACGATAACATTCTCCGGCGAGCCCGCGTCGTCCGCTCGCTGCGAGAGCCGGCGAACGAAACCTATAGTATGGTCTCGTTCGCCGGCGTAATGTCGCTCGAAGCTCGCCTCGCGATGCACGAGCATAAACCTCGTTTCCAAGTCGTACGGCTACTTCGGCGGTTGAGGTTCTTCGAGCCTCACAAGCAGCAACTGCTGCGTTTGTCCGTCGGCGAAGTGAACGAGAGCGGGTGCCGTGTCCTGCGTGAGGTTGCCGATGCCCGTTTCCATGATCGGTCGTTGCTTACCTTTAACGCCCCACGCGGCGCGCTGGCTCGGCTTGTCGATCATCCCTTCGAGTGTCTGAGTCTCGTTCGTCGTTTTGTTGCTCAGCGTACCCGAGATCACGCCTTCCTTGCTCACGACGAGTTGCGCGAACAACGACGGCTCGCTACCGGTCTTCTGTCCGTCTTGCGTGATCGCGAACACGCCCAACGGCATCCACTCGGAATCTTCCGGCTTCGTTTGAGGCGCGGCTGCGGCGATCGCGTCGGCTTGCTGAGCATACTCTTCGGCAGTCGCGACCTGTTGGTCGCCGTTGTAGACGGCGTCGTCTTGGTAGTAGACGTTTTCGCCGTAGCTATACGAGGCGGGTTCGCTCGATCCGTAGCCGACCCATCCGCCGAGCGCCGCCCATGTGGCCCAGCGATAAGGGCGATTGACGCGCCACGCGGCCCAGTTCGGATGATCGCTCCAGAAGTCGAGCCGCGGGTGATTCTCGGTGACTTGGTTGCGCACCTCGTCTCGCCGCCCTTGTCGGTTCTGTTGCAACTCCTGGCGGTTCTCGACTCGATTCGGCCGGTTCTGCCCGAGATTCTGGCCAAGGTTCTGACCGCCGTTCACGCCGGGACGCGCAGCGATTCCCGCTCCAGCGCCTGAGCCGATGCCGGGAAGAGTCCCCGCCCCCGCGCCGCCGGCCGGTAACGTCGAGGCGCGGCCCGGTCCGGAGTCGCGCAGGAAGTCGGCTGCCGCACCGCCCCCGGCCGGGCGATTCACAGCGCCGCCACCGATGGCACCCGTTGAGGGGCGTGGGATGTCGAGAAAGCTGTTCAGTTGACCTGCGGAGGGACGGCCGCCGGCGGCGATCCCCGCTCCGGCTCCACCGGGACGAGCACCGGTCGATGGTCGCGGCGCACCGATGGCTCCAGTTCCAGGCCGCGCCGTGGAACCGCCACCGGGCCGTGCGCCGCCCGACGTCATTCCTCCACCGGGACTCGGCCGTGCGCCTCCGCCACCTAACGAGGGCGAGCGGCCTCCTCCGCCCCCGCCACCGCTGGGACGCGACATGCCGCCTCCCCCACCGCCACCCGCTCGACCTCCACCACCTCCGCCGCGACCGCCGCCGCCGCGAGCGAAGAGTTCATGATCCGTAAAGTAGAGTAGCGCCCCGGCGACCATCGAGAGGAGAAGGATTCGTTTCATGGTTTTGTCTGCTTGAGTTGAGTGGGGGTGTCGCTTGGATCGGCTGCGTCGGTCGATGCTCATTTACGGACGATTCGAACTTCATCGACGTTGGGGAGTAGTTCGCCGCCTGCGGTGCGCTCGATCGTCTGCCACGTGAATGAGTCGGCATTCAAGGGCTTGATCACGTTGACAGCGGACGCGGACCGGCCGTCCGCCAGTATTCCCTTATTGCGAACGAACCAACGGTCTTGCTTATAAGCCCAAGTGGCCTCGACGAAGCCGCCGTCGGAGTCGAAGGCCCACGAGCGAATCGCCTTTGCGGAAGCATCCCAGCCGATGATCTGCATTCCCGACATGTCGACGCGATCACCGACGGTGATCGAGAACGAACGCGTTAGGAAGTTTCGATTCTTCGTCCATTTGACTTCGGTTTCGATGCGAGCCTTGTCGTCTTCGTCGACCCAATCGCCAACCATCCATTCGAGCGCCTTGAGTTGCTCGTAATGCGACGGCGATTGTTGCTCCTCAGTGTCGTCGGTCACCCGGTCGAGCAGCCACTTGTCGTCGCGTTTGACGTAGACGGCCGTGTATTTCAACGTTTCAGCTTCTTCCTTTGGTGCCAGGAGCTTAACCGTTCCATACTCGACCGCCGCATTCGGGGAGAGGAGTCGGATCGACTCCGGATTCACCTCCAACTTTAAGTCCGGCTGAGCTTTGAAGATCGCCGTAAATTGCTCGGCGATCGCCAAGCGGCCGACGACTTCTTCGCCGGTCAAGCGGTTCGTGTACACGGCATCCGGCGACCAGAGGTCGGCCAGCGCCGGAGCGTCGTGCTTGTTGTAGGCCTCCACATAGGCGGCTACGGTCTTGCGAATGGCAACTTCGTCCGCGGGGAGCTGAATCGGCTCTTGTCCCCAGGATTTGCTTGCCAAGGGGCATGAGAGGGCGAGCAGACACAAAAGAAATCGTTTCATTTCGGAAACTCCTGATTCAGCATGGTTTGTTTCGATTGCGTTACATCGACCTTGAATTGATGGAACCTGCCGCCGAACTCGTCCGCCGCCGATGATTGACCGGAACTTTGAAACCTCTCGGGCACAAACGCCTCTTTGATTTGCTGATTCGCGCCGAATTGTTCCGCCTTTAGCCTCTTATGCCGGACGTACCGCATTGCATTTAACGCGCCGCTCTGAGAAAGCGGTGTCAGGAATCAGATGGACGTCGCGACAATGAACCGGCTTCCGAAGAATCACCATTTGCCGTAGATCGATGTCGCTAGTCCGTCGCAAGCGATTTCGGTGACTTATGCGATTCGTTGGATGCCGCCGTGAAGCCGAGCGAATCCTTTCAAAAGATGCGTTGGAGAGTCTGGAGACGGCCGCACGCCTCGCTCTCGGATGTGGGCGAAGCGGCGCAGGGAAGCGAGCCCTTTCGCACACGTCACGAACACCGAAGTGCTCGGGAACGCCGGCCCCCGTGACACAACCGAATGGAGCTGAAGCGAAGGGTCGTGCCCCTGGTGAAGTCCGACAATTGCCGTTCTGAGCCTCACTCCGATTGCGGGAACTCGGCTACCGGAATACCGACGGAATGAATGAAGATGGTTCGATCCGCCGGAGACATGCGACGTCACGATATTTGAATGGCAAGAGTTGCGTGCGTCGATTGATTCTTGATTCAAGCCATCTCGAAAATATCGGCAAGCACTACCGTGTCGACATCCTATGATGTTATTGAAGCACGAGCTTAGCTTGTCCGCCGTCGCTTCCGACGATTTCCCGTAGCGGCATCTTAGAAAAGGTGGATATGTCCACTTACATTCGATTGATCGTGCTCTCGATCGTTCTCTCGCTCACGGCCGAAGCTTCGGCCGGCGATCGTTACTTCGTCATGATTTTCGGCTCCGAATCGGTGCCGAAGCGAGCTCGCTATACGCACACTTGGGCAACCGTCGTAAAGGCGGCCGCTGAACCCGGCGACGAAGAAGCCTATACGCTCGAGTCGAAGACGATCTCCTGGATGCCGGCCAACCTAGTGATTCGGCCGCTCGCGCTGCGGGCCGAGCGCGGCGTCAATCTCGGTCTGCAGGCGACGATCCGCGATAGCGTGTGCAAAGGTGAGTGCGTCGCGATGTGGGGGCCTTATGAGATGAAGCCCGAACGGGGTGAGATCTTATACGAGCGCGTCGGCAAGCAAGTAGCCCGGCTCAACAGCGGCTGTGTTCTCTACAAGTGCGTCGATCCCGATACGGGACCGCGCTCGACCTATATCAGCAATTGCATTCACGCCGTGACCGATCTCGACCCTTACCTGCCCCGACCGGGATACAATGAACTTCAAAACTTCGGTATGGACGCGAGCCTGCACTTAGTACGGATCATCGCCGCGCGACACCCGTTCGCCCCGACCGTCGCACACGATTGGGTCGCGCAGGCGCTCGGCGTCGGCGATTGCGTGCAGCGCCGGGCGGCGCCGGTCATCGCACCCGCTTGCTACAACGCTCAATGACCTCGATCCAGAGTATGCGAAACAACTCACGATGATTCAGCCGATCAAATCCTCGGATGACCTAGCTTTCTCGTTTTTGCAAGGCGCTCCGCTCGCGATTCTCGCCGTCGATGCCCGCGGAACGTTGTCGTTCGTCAATCGGCAGGCCACGCAATTGTTCGGTTATTCCGAGCAAGAGCTGATCGGCTTGCCGGTCGAGGTGTTGATTCCGAAGTCGTATCGTGAAAGACACCCGGACCTGCTCCAGGCATACGTTCGAGAGCCGCATGCACGGGTCATGGGAGTCGGGCGCGAAGTACGAGCCGTCGATCGCCAGGGGCGCGAGTTTCCGGTCGAGATCGGGCTCACGCCGATTCATACCAATGCCGGGACCTACGTCGTCGCGGCGATCGCCGACATCACGATTCGTAAGCACATGGAGCGGGAAGTCACCGCTGCGAAGATCGTTCAGGAGGCGATGCTGCCGCGGTTCTTTCCTCAAACGAAGGGCTGCGAGATCGGTGGTGCCACGCGCTTCGCCGACGCCGCCGGCGGCGACTTTCTCGACTGCGTCGTCCCGCGTGAAGGAGAAGCCACGCTGATGATCGGCGACGCCAGCGGCCACGGCTTCGCCGCGGCGCTGGTGTCGGTCGCGGCGAAATCTTATCTCCGAGCGCTGAGCCGAACCTATCACGACCTAGGTGAATTGCTGACGCACGTCAATCAGCTGCTGCTGGAGGACTTAGCCGAAGGACGGTTCGTGACTCTGTTCGTCGGACAGTTGCTCGTCGCCGAACGTCGCTTTCGCTATGCGGGAGCCGGCCATGTCGGATACATTCTGTCGCATCGAGGAGAGTTGAAAAGCCAACTGATCAGCACCGGTCCGCCGCTAGGCTGGCTCGAAGACGCGGGCTATACCGTTGGAGAAGCGGCGGTCGAGCCGGGAGACTTCATCCTCTTGATGACGGATGGCATCGAAGAGAGCTTTGCTGAGGACGGCGGGAACTTCGGGCGAGATCGCATTTTTCAAACGATCGCTCGGCTGGCCGATCGCTCGGCCGCGGAGCAAGCTCAAGGGATTCTCGATGCCGTCCGTCGCTTTACAGGCGGAAAACAGCACGACGACATGACGGTCTTGCTAACGCGTTTGACGTGACGAAGCTCGGAAACAAGGTCGCGATCAACGCGAAGCGGTGGATGGAGTCGGGGAACCGGCGACCAGGAGATAGGCGCTGATCGTGAGCACCCAGGCCGGAAAGACCAGTGCGAGCCAAGCGAAATCCGAGACGACCAGCAACAGCACCAGTCCGCTCCCGAAGCCGAGATAGGAAATCCAACGCGAGAACACGGCCGTACGGAGTCCGATCGTCGAGGTGACGAACATAAACACGGCGGCCATTCTCAGCCCGAACGTCTGCATCAACGCATGGGCCGTTCCGCGGGCGACTCGATAGGCATCACTGTCGCTCGGCAGTCTGCCGTCGGCTCCGAACGCATCGAGCATGCCGCGCGAAACGGACACGGCGATGAAAAGCATGGCGACGAACATTAGTCCGCTGCCGAGAAAGACCGTCGCGAGGAGCCGATCTTCAAGCAAGCCGATGCGATCTCGCAGCACCGCCATGAACCAGAGAAACGCAAGCCCTGCAAACGGAACGAGGTTCAGCGCTAGGCGAATCCAACCTCGCATGGCGTCGTCGGTAAGCCAGACGCCGGGATCAGCGGGATCGGCCGGGACAGCCAGTCGAACGAGAACCAAGCACGCGATATAAAGCGACGCGAAAAGAATGCCGCTGATCGCCACGGCTCGGGGCGTGGCCGAGGAGTGGCGAGTTTCCGTCGTCGATCGGCTCATCGTGCCCGTCCGCGATAGGTTCGAACCGTTGCAGTTACCTGACTCGGCAAATATCCTTCGAAATGAAATCGCTCCGGAGGAAGTCCGATTTTTCCTTCGGCCCACCTCTCTTAGAACGACAGTCTAGCCCTGAGACCGACGACGAGCGCCGTCGCATTGTGCGATTGGGCGGGATCCAGAATCTGCAAGTCGGGCGTGATGTGAAACCAGGGTGTCACGGCGGCATTGTAGAACAACTCCACGCCATCCTCCGCTCCGATGCCGTGGAGCTTGAGGATCGGCAGGTGACTGACTCCGAGATGGTAGTAGCCCAGTCCGAACGTATCATTCTCACGCGCGCGAAGCGGGCTCGTTCCCACGAGCGTCAAATTGCCGAACCAGCGAATCGGATTCGGATTTCCATCCGTGAGGCCGACGTCGCTATTGAGAGTCCATTTGCGATTCGGATTTTCAGGATCGGCGTAGATCACCTGATCGAAGCGATAGGTCGCAGTCCAGGCTGAGTTCTCCGTCGGAAGCGTTCCTCCGGAGAGGATCGTATCGAGCACTAAGTAAGGATCGGTATCGAGGGCGGTCCGAGTCGCCGTGGAGTACAGGAAGCCCACTGCGCTATGCCCGGGCAGACCGAATCGGCTTGTCCTCTTCCGGTATTCACTATAGAGCACCACGCCGTTGGAAAACAAAGTCGAAAGCCCGCTGGTTGTCGGAGTGTAGTGGGTGTCGAGGAGATAGAAATTGAACACCGGCTCCACTTCGTCCCGAATCGTAAAGCCCGTTCCGAGGGTGCTGGGAATCAAATACGACCGGCTCAGGTTCGATTGCATCGCCGCGTTCATGAAATAGTTCAATCGCAAGCCTCGGGTATAGGCCGCGGGAGTACCGTCGAGCAAGTTGAGCTTTCCGAAGAATACGGAGACGTTTTCCGAGAGATCTTGCGTGTACTGCAGACCGGTGAGTGTCGTTAGGTCTCGGTTCGGCAACGGGAGCGCCATCGCAAAGTTCGACGGTGCGAACGAGCCGTCGATGCCGTTGCAGTCCGTGCCCAGTCGCGTCTCGCCGCGGAGATCGAGTTTGCCTCCCTGCCACAAGCCCATTTTCTCGGAGTCGAGATCGAGTAAGTAGTCGCCGCGACCGCCATACTCGAATCGCCGTGCGAGACCGCCGGCGGCGACGCCTTGATAGTACTGAGTGAGATCGCCGAAGAACGTCACGCCCGTGTTCGCTAGGCTGCTTCTTGCACCTAGCCGGTCACCGGTCAGATGGGCCCTCGATCGGAAGTCGCCTGCGTAAGATGAGGCGGGAGCCGGCGGCCGCGACGGTGCGTAGACGGGATCCGCCGGGCTCAACGCGTATCGGGAGGCGAATTCGAGATTCGATGATTCGATTTCCTCGGCGGCCAAGATCGTTCCGGAAACGAGCAACGACAATGCGGCAGCGAGAATTCGAAGACTGCGATTGTCGCCGCGCCGAAACCTCCCCACGATCGTCTCCCTGTGACCGCTCAATGGGCCTCGTCGGTAAAGAACTCTCTGTATCTTTCCCTCGGTTCGCTCCTATGGTTACGACGGAAAAATCGAAAGTTTACCGAATTTAACGGTGGTGCAGGCCGCCGGCGAACGACGCTATTTTTTTCCGTCGACCATGTTTGAAAGGCAAAACACCGAAGCCTGCCAGGGAGCATGATCTACGAAGAGCCCGGATCGCTGCAGATCGTCGCCGTTCCACTCATATCCGGCGGGGCTTAGTTGGTCCTGCAACAGCCATTTTTTGCCGGCGAGATCGGCATACGGCAGTCGAACATGACATTGGCTTCGATTGGAAGCGTAGTTCACGATCACGAGTATTCGCTCTCCGCCTGCTCCCTCCCAGCCGAAGGCGATAAAGCAGTCGTTCGTCCAGTTGCCGTCCCACCCCGGCGTGCATTCAAGCAATTCCCATCGGCCGTTGCGCAAGGTCGGCAGCTGCAAAACCTTCAGCAAGCCGTCGTAAAAGGCCGCCGACGTCTCATTCTTCGGCTCGTCGGGGCCGCGAACCAAATGCGGTGATATCCGTTTGAGACGACCTTCAAATTGTCCCTGATGAAAGAATCGGAGCCCAGGCGAGAGAAACGTCAGCACGGCCGCAGCCTGATGAACTTCGGGCGCAAAGGTCGCGGCGGCACGCGGTTCGTCGTGGTTTTCTAGGAACCTCGCTAATTTGTCTTGATAGTCGAGCCCGGCGCAAAAATGTTCGCGCACCGGACGAGCATGGCCTTCACGCAGGCGATCATAGAGTCGCTTGTCGTAGGCGTAATCGAAGCCTTGTTGCTGCAGCGTCCACTCCATGTCCCAGTAAACTTCCGCCATGAAGACGAAGTCGGAGACACGCTCGCGCACGCGCTTCGTCGCCGTCGGCCAGAACAACGGAGCGCGCGCTCCCCAAGTGCGCTCGAACACGTCGGGCAACACAAGCATCGCCATGTCGCAGCGTACGCCGTCGCACTGAGCGGAGATCTTGAGCAACTCACCGATCATCGCTGCTTGTAGCGCGGGGTTTGCGTAGTTGAGCTGTAAGGTGTCGGGCCAGCCGGAAAAATAGGGATCACGTCCGTAGGCCAGCAGAAGGTCGCCGCTTTTGCGCTTGACCCAGGTATAGTTCTGCGGTGCATGAGCGAGATCCAGTTCGGATCCGCAAATAAAGTAGTCAGGGTGTTCTTCAACCCACGGATGACCGAGACCCATATGATTGGGGACGAAGTCGAGCATGAGCTTGAGGCCGCGTGCGCGGAGCCGCACGCGAAGGCGCGCCAGGGCTGCATCGCCGCCGAGGTTTTCGTGAACGGTGTAGCCGGTGATCGCGAAACCCGAACCGGCGATGTCTTCTTCGCGCAGGTCCGGAAGCGTCTCGTGAAACTCGCGTCGCCATTCGGGATTGGCACACGAGACTTGTTGCGCGCCCGGTCCGGTTTGCCAAACGCTCAGCAGCCAGATCCAGTCGAAACCTTTTTGCGCTAGACGATCCAACTCCGCGTCCGGAATGTCGTCGAGCGTCGCCGATCGGCCCAGCTTTCGCGCGAGTTCCGTCAACCAAACTCGCGTATTGATCTGATACAGCAAAGGATACCGAGGTCCGGACATGCTCTTTCTCGCTGCGATGTTTCGGTTCAGGGGGCGTCGTTCATCGTTTTCCGCAAGTCGGTCATCGCCTGTTGATTGACCGTCAACATTCCCTCTTGCGGGCGATCAAGATCGGCTACGAGCGTAATCGTAGCGGCGAAGGCCAACACCAGCACGATGATCGCCGGCGAGCGATTGGATTTTGAAAGCCCTTCGCGATAGCCGACGCCCGCCATCGTCAACATCGTAACGAGATACAACGTCGCCCACAGAACGCCCGGGAGGCGACTCTGCAGACCGACGAGAATTCGTTTCGCGTGGATATCGATCGTCTCGTTGAGAGACTCGATAAACAGCCCGACGACGATCGAATTCGAGTGGCTTTTCCCGACCGCCTCCGCCTCTGTCCACAGCGCCTTGTGCAACTCGTCGGAACGACGAAGAACTCGTTCGACGTCACCGGTTCGAACCGCTTCGAGACGTTCGTCGACATACTCGGTCAACAGCTTGCGCACGATCGAACCATGTCCGTCGGGAAGCAGGCCGGCGCGGAGATACGTCGTGCCGATCGCGTTGGCTTCCTCCACGACGATCTGCCTGCGAGCATCGAAACGAGAAGCCGCGAGGCCGAACGTAAACGCAAGGATGAACGCCAACAGCCCCAAGGTGGCGGCGATGATCTCTCCGACCGGCGCTTCCTTTTCCTCAACGGAAGTACGACGCCGACGCCTGCCGAAGCGATAGCCGAGTTCGATCGAAACCAGAACGATCGCAATCACGGAGACGAACGATCCCCAAAGCGGCAAACGATCCAAGACTGCAAAGATAGCCATCGCCCTTCCCCGTCGATTGGATTTCGCAGAATGCAAAATCGCCTACCAAGTCGACTCACCGACTCGCCACCGGAGTCGTTTCGGAGTCGGGCTTGTGGGCTTCGAAGTACGCT
The DNA here is from genome assembly GCA_021413845.1 of Planctomycetia bacterium. Classification (NCBI taxonomy): domain Bacteria; kingdom Pseudomonadati; phylum Planctomycetota; class Planctomycetia; species Planctomycetia bacterium. The sequence continues at coordinate 11,928 of JAIOPP010000153.1, forward strand.
TTCTTGCCCCCTCCCAGTAATGTTTCGGGGCTCATCGTCGCGAAGAGATGCAGCGAGCGAGCGACCACACCGGTCCAGCCGGTCTGGTGGTTGGCGCCGAGGCCGGCGCCGTTGTCGCCGTGGAAGTATTCGAAGAACTGGAGGCAGTCGCGCCAGTGCGGATCGTGCTGGAACTTTTCGGTGCCGCCGAACACGGGGCGCCGGCCGACCTCGTCTTTGAGGAAGATGGCGGCGTTGCGGCGCGCGATCTCTTCCGACACTTGATACAACGTCATCTGCCGGCCCGAGCCCGTCGGGCACTCCACGGTGAAATCGTCGCCGTAGTAGTTGTAATATTGCAACAGCGCTCGCACGATCAGCGTGTTAACCGGCATCCAGATCGGGCCGCGCCAATTCGAGTTGCCGCCGAACATTCCGGAGTCGGATTCCGCCGGCAAGTACGATACGCGGTACTCTTGTCCGCCGGCTTGGATGACGTACGGATGCTCCGCATGGATGCGCGACAACGAGCGAATGCCGAACTCACTGAGGAATTCGTTTTCGTCGAGCATCTTCGCCAGCACGCGGCGGAGTTTGGTTTCATCGAGAATCGAGGCGAGCCGGCGACCATTGACGCCGGGCTTGAGAGGGTCGTGAATCTCTTCTCGCAACTCGGGCCGCGCTTCGAGGAACCAACGAAGCCGTTCGCCCACTTCCGGGTACTTCCTCATCGCCTCACCATCGAACGAAGTCGCCGCGCAGAGCGGCAAGAGTCCGACCATCGATCGCACCTTCAAGCGCTGCGAGCTGCCGTCGGGTAACCGAAGCACATCGTAAAAGAACCCGTCTTCCTCGTCCCACATTCCCGTGTCGCCGCCCATGTGCCCCATCGACGAGGCGATCCAGAGGAAGTGTTCCGTGAATTTCAGCGACATCTCCACATATTCCGGATCGGTCAGCGTTAGCTCTACGGCGATCTCAAGCATGTTCTGACAGAAGAGCGCCATCCAAGCGGTCCCGTCGGCTTGTTCGAGATAGCCGCCGGTCGGCAGCGGTGCGCTGCGGTCGAACACGCCGATGTTGTCGAGCCCGAGGAAGCCTCCTTCGAAGACGTTTCGTCCGGAGCGGTCCTTACGATTGACCCACCAAGTGAAATTCAAGAGCAACTTTTGAAAGCAGCTCTTGAGCCATTCGCGGTCTCCCTCTCCCTTCTGGGCCCTTTCCAAGCGATAGGTGAAGATCGTCGACCAAGCGTGCACCGGCGGGTTGACGTCGCCGAAGTTCCACTCGTAGGCCGGCATCTGGCCGTTGGGATGCATGTAGCGCTCGCGCAACATCAGCTTGAGTTGCTGCTTGCCGAAGTCGGCGTCGACGAGCGTCAGCGCGATGACGTGGAACGCCAAGTCCCAAGCGGCGTACCAGGGATACTCCCACTTGTCGGGCATCGAGATGATGTCGCCGTTGTACATGTGGTGCCAATGCTCATTGCGAGGGGCCGCCTTACGCGTCGCCTTGAACGGATCGGACCCTCGTTCCTCCAGCCACTTGTCGACGTCGTAGTGGTAGAACTGTTTGCTCCAGAGCATGCCGGCCAGCGCCTGCCGCATAAGGTCGGCTTGATCCGCATTGAGCGACTTCGGCGTGATCGCAGCGTAGAACTCGTCGGCCTCTTCGCGACGGGTTTTTACGATGTCATCAAACTGTGCGAATAGGTCGGAAGCTTTCCCGTTCTTCGGTGCCGTCGGTATCGGAGCGCTCGCACTGAGACGAAGCCGAACAGTCTTGCTTTCTCCGGCTCCGACGGTCAAACGAGAGTGCGCCGCGACCTTGGTTCCCTCCTTCTCCGGGTTCACGGCATCTTGCTTGCCGTGGACGATGTAATTGTTGATTCCATCTTTCACGTACGGAGTCCGATTCGCGACGCCGAAGATTTGCTGAGTGTTCGTTTCGTTTTCCGTGAAGAGCAGTTCGACGTCGCCTTCGCAGTAGAGATAGCGTGAACCTAAAACCGGATCAATCGCCTGAACGACGTTCGCGCCGGCCCCCTCTGCTACCCGTAGCCGAGGACGATCGGGAGCACCGTGCCATGACCATTGATTGCGAAACCAGAGCGTCGGCAAGAGGTGCAATTCGGCCGCTTCCGGTCCCCGATTGTGAACGGTGACTTGAACGAGAATGTCTTCGGGCGACGCTTTGGCATATTCGACGAAGACGTCGAAGTACCGGTCGTCGTCGAACACGCCCGTGTCGAGCAGTTCGTATTCCATCTCGTTGCGTCCGCGCCTGCGGCTCGTATTGACCAAGTCTTCGTATGGATAAGCGGCCTGCGGATACTTGTAGAGGTACTTCATGTACGAGTGCGTCGGCGTACTGTCGAGGTAGAAGTAATATTCCTTGACGTCTTCGCCGTGGTTGCTCTCACCGTTGGTCAGGCCGAACAGCCGCTCCTTAATGATCGGATCGTTGCCGTTCCAAAGGGCAAGCGCAAAGCAGAGTCGCTGTTGATCGTCGGAGATTCCGGCCAAGCCGTCTTCACCCCAACGATAAGCGCGCGAGCGCGCCTGGTCGTGCGTGAAGTAGTTCCAGGCGTCGCCCCCTTCGCTATAGTCTTCGCGCACCGTTCCCCATTGCCGCTCGCTCAAATAGGGGCCCCACTTTTTCCAAGGGGCACTCTTCTCTCCAGCCTCATCGAGACGTCGTTGTTCGGCGGTCATGGCATTCCCTGCGATGCTCTAAGTTGGCAGACCAAGTAAATGTTTATAGTGCCCGGGGATTGGTTGCAAATCGGTCGTCTCCGTAATTTCAAACGGCTGCCGATGCTCCCAGGCGTCTTGAGTCGAGGGCAGGGTCCAATAGTTCCCCTCACGATCAAGGACGACCCATTGCCGTTGCGACCGATCGACGAAGATTACGGACGGCATTCGCTTGGGATCCTTCAGCATAGTTCGCTCCATCGGGATCGCGAGCGCGCTTTCGCTCTCCGACACGGTTATCAATTAGTCGGACGAGATGAGAGGTGTGCTCCGAAGCGCGACGATCCCTTCAGTCGTTCGCATATTCACAGACGAGACGAATGCCGTTCCATCCGCAAGTCGAGTGCCGCGGTGCGTGATTCACAGATTCTCCGCCGGTTATCCGTCGCCGAGAAGCCGGAGAATCCTGTCATCGCCGTCAAACCCTTCGAAACCGATGCGCAAATAGCCGTCGAATCGTCAGGCAGCGTCCGATCAATAAGTCCCCTCGACGAGGTTCGGCACGGTCTCGATTTCGTCGTCGGAGGCTCGCTTACTTCCTCAGTGCGCGCCATAACGCACATCTATGGGCGCGCTTGCACGGCCCGAACGCGCATTCACGCTATGGGTAATTCGAAGAGTACGTGGAGCGAAATATTCACGGGCGACGAAGCGAGCCGAAGCACCGTTAGCCCCGAAAAAGGCCAAGGCGCCGCCTCATCCTCCCAACGCCATGGCAAGTGCGACGAGAAAGCATCCTAGAGCGATCATCGAAATGCCGATCAGCCACGGTCGGCGCCCGACGCACTTTCCATAAGCTAATCCTGTCAAGAACAGCAGCAGGATCGCAACGACGTTCGAGATTCGCAGTGCGACCTCGGCATTGCCGATGAAAAGAAACGGGAGCGCCACCGGAAAAGTTGACAGGCTTACCAAGAGAAACACGCCGAGCGCGCCGAACCAGTCTTCCCGATCCAAGCGCGCCGTGTCCGGCGGCTCCGGAAGCCGCTGCAGCCGTTGATGCATCGTTTCGAGTTCCGCCGGCTGCAAGATCGAGGCGACCACAGGTGGCAAGGCTTCCGTGATCAGCCGCCGTGCGTCTTGTGGATTCTTCGCGCTGCGCACCGCGCGAAACACCGCCAGGTTGCGTCCCGTTTCGGAGAGGCAACTCATGAGATACAGAATGCCGTCGATGATCCCCCAGACGAAATTGCACCCGAGCGCACCGATGAGCATGGTCCGGACTTCCATTCGGTCGGCTTCGGCGACGCTCAGCGAACCCGTGAACGTGAGAACCATGATCAAGCCGAACAGCACCTCGGCGATCCTATCGCTCGGTTCGAGCACGCGTTTGTTCTTTTTCGCGGATTCTTTGAGCATAAGTTTCGCGAGCTACTGCGTGGTCTCGATGCCGAAGCGCCGGCTCTTTCACTGGACGTGCGGTGGCATGAGATAGAGCGTCATGGCGAAAATCAGATAAACCATCAGTAGCAGAATGCCGACGAACCACGCCGAACGGCCGCTATTGGTGACTAATGCGGCGGTCATCGTGGCTACTAGAATCATCACCACAGCGCCGGGCCAGAATTGCAAGTCCATCGGGGTCGGTCCGACGACATAACTAAGCAATACGAGCGCCGGGGCGACGAACAGAGCGATCTGCGATGCGCTACCTAAGGCGATTCCCACACTCAGATCAAGCCGATTCTTTCGCGCGCCTCCGAAAGCCGCCCCCATCTCCGCCGCACCGCCGACGATCGCCACGACGATGAACCCGACGAATGCCGGCGTCATCCCGAATGCCTCGGCCGCCTTCTGAACGGACTCGACGAAGATTTCACTCACAAGCGCGACCAGCAACGTTACACCGGCCAACGTGCTTAGGGCCAGGCCCATCGGCCAAGCTTCGTCTTCTTGTTCGCCGTGCTCGGCGCTTGCAAAAAACTCTCGGTGAGTCTTCAGTGAAAACAACATTCCCAGGCCGTAGGTGATGATGAGCAGCAAGGCCAAACCCAAGCTCAGCTTCTCGCTGAATGCAGCCGACCTCGTGTCGGCATGGGAAATCGCCGACGGAATCATCAACGCGATCGTCGCCAGAAACAGCATGCCCGCCAGCAGTCGGGCGTTAGCGCGATTGTATTCCTGAACATGATGCTTTAGTCCGCCGAGAAAAAAAGACATGCCCAGCACGAACAGCGTATTGGTGACGATCGCACCGGCTACCGACGACTTGACCAATGCGTACTGGCCCGCACGCAAGGCGGCGAGCGCGATGACCAGTTCCGTCAGGTTTCCCAAAGTCGCGTTGAGTAATCCGCCGACGGAGTCGCCCGTCTTCGCCGCCACGGACTCCGTAGCGCGACTCAGCAGCGCTGCCAGCGGCACGATGGCACATACCGAGAGCAAGAAAAGCGACGTGTGCGAGTCGGGCCGGAACTTCGCCGCTCCGAACACGATGGGGACGAACGCTAAGAGCCACAGTAGAGGGTTCCGGCGAAATTCATTAAGAAGCGGTTTCATGTCGTCATTTTCGCCTCGCTTGAGATCGCTCGGGCCGGCTTGAGACACGTTGCGGCGGCATCCGATCAGTCACTTTCCCGTCGACTGCGAGGCTGCCGGCGTTCAAGCTAGCAGTCGGTAATCGCCGATGATACCGATAACTAGTTCTTTGTTCGAGCTAGGGCTTGGGTAGCGGATTGCAATTAATCCGACGCGACGCGCGGGCTGGGAGCCCGCATCATGCGAGCATTCTCGATTCTCATTCGCCGCTCAAGTCGCGTCGTCGTCGCACTGTTGATCGCCGTCGCAATCGCCCCGTTAGCTCGGGCTCAGACGACGCACGACCCGAACGGATCAACGACGTCGCACGGTAACCTGCGAGTTTCGTCTGTGCAGCGTGTCGGGTTCGATCGCACGAATGAGCCGGTACTCGATGACTCCGCTTTACCTTTCCGCGGATCCATGAGCGAGCGATCCAAGCTCGCCGGCGATTGGGGCGGACGGCGTGCCGATTTGCGGGCCGGCGGCGTCACGCTCGATGTCAGCACGACGCAATTCTATCAAGGCGTCGCGACCGGTGGATTGGAGCAGGCATTTCAATACGGCGGACGCAATGACTACTTCTTGAATGTCGACGGAGAGAAGGTCGGGCTCTGGAGCGGCCTCGCGGTGACGCTGCACGCCGAAACCCGCTACGGCGAATCGGTGAACTCGATTGCCGGAACGCTTATGGCACCGAATCTGATGTCGGCGTTTCCGCTGCCGAGCGGGACAGTCACCGCTCTGACCAATGTCACGTTCACGCAGTCGTTTTCGGAAGCTTTTCAGGTCTTCGCCGGCAAGCTCAATACGATGGACGGTTCCGAGCAACCGCTGACCGGAGCCGACAACTTCAACGGCTTTCAAAACATAGCGATGCTCTACAACCCCGTGTTTGCGCGCACCGTCCCGTACTCGACGTTCGGTGCGGGGTTCGCTTATCTGAAAGACGACGAGTCGGTGTTTTCGGTGACCGTCTACGACACGAACGATACGACGACCGTCGGCGGCTTCAACACCTTCCTCGACAACGGCGTGACGATCTACGCGGAACTTAATGCGTCAACGAACTTCTTCGACCTACCCGGTCACCAGGGGATTTCGGGAACCTACAGCACCGGCACCTATACAGACCTAACACCGACGGCCTACCTCGATCCGATTGCGGGCCTGATCGTTGCATCCGCTCCACGGACAGGCTCTTGGTGTTCGGCATACAACTTCGATCAAGCGTTTTACGTCTCACCCGAAGACCCGAATCAAATGTGGGGCCTGTTCGGCAACTTCGGCATCGCGGACGACAACCCAAGCCCCGCTCGATGGCTCGCCAGTGCCGGACTCAGCGGGACCGGTGGGATCGCGGGACGAAAAGGCGATTCCTTCGGCTTCGCATATTTCTACTTAGGAGTGAGCGACTCCTTGAAAAACCTAGCTCCTCTTTTGCTGCCGTTGCGAGACGAGCACGGCATCGAACTGTACTACAACGTGGCACTAACGCCTTGGTGCCGGATCACACCGGATCTGCAGACGATCACTCCGTTTCGCGACCGAGCGGAGACGGCGTTGCTTGTCGGGTTACGAGCGAGAATTGACTTCTGAGAAGTGCGGCAGCGACAGCGATTGAATTCGCAAGATCAACGCTCCCAATCCGACGATCGACATTGCAACGCGACGGCCTCGTGGTGGGGCTCTGAGTCAGACTTTCGTTTTGACTGATTCCCCGCCGGAATCAGCGCAATTGAAAGACAATCGGGCCGTCGGAGCTCCATCCAAAAATTGAGAACCGGCCGATCGAGATTCTCGAGAGAGCCGGCCGCAAAACAGTTGACGATTGTTCCACCGGTCAATGGCTTCTAGCCAGCCGCGAACTACACTGGTTGAAGACGAAACAACACCACCATGAAGAGGCACCACTGTGGCAAAGTCGCGCAAAACAGCGGCACGCGAGGGAGACGAAGCCGAGCGTCCGCTTGAGACCAGTCCCTCGCTTAAATCACATCCGACGCTGGAGGAGCTTTATGCGATGGGCAAAAGCCTGCGCGAAAAATGCCCTCGTCAGGCGCACGCGTCTTGGGAGGCGCTGGACCATCGCGCGGATCCCGTCGACTTGATGCTGGAGTCGAACGCGGGACGCATCCCCCAACTGATCCCGGTTCGTCATGGCCGTATGATGAGGTCGCCGTTCACGTTCTTTCGTGGTGCGGCGCTGAACATGGCCGCCGACCTGGCAGGCACTCCCTCGACCGGCCTTCGCGTTCAGGCCTGCGGCGACTGTCATCTCATGAATTTCGGTGCGTATGCGACGCCCGAGCGCCGTGTGATCTTCGACATCAACGATCTCGACGAGACCTTGCCGGCACCCTGGGAATGGGACGTCAAGCGTTTGGCCGCCAGTTTCGTGCTGGCTTGCCGCGACGACGGCTTCAGCGAAGACACGGCCCGCGATGCCGTGTTGAACTGTGTCCGTTCCTATCGCGAGTCGATGGCGGAATACGCGGAAATGCCGACCCTCGACGTGTGGTATGCCAACATCGACGCGGAAGATCTGATCCCGACGATCCGCGACGAAGAAGCTCGCAAGCGTTTCGAAAAGCGCCTGGAGAAAGCCCGGCAGCGGAGCGTGTTGGAACACGAGTTTCCGGAACTCACCACCACCGCCGGTCTGGCCCCGGAAATCAGAGACAATCCGCCGCTGATCTATCATCCGCGCGAGATGGGGCACGAAGAGCAAATGGTCAACGTCCGAAAGGCCTTTGCCCGCTATCGAGAGACGATGCAAGAAGATCGGCGTCTGCTGCTCGATCGTTTCAAGCTCTTGGACTTCGCCATCAAAGTAGTCGGCGTAGGCAGCGTCGGAACTTACTGCGGCATCATTTTGCTGATGGCGAGTGAGCACGATCCTCTGTTCTTGCAGTTCAAACAGGCGCGCCCTTCAGTCCTCGAAAAGTACGCAGGCAAGAGTCGGCATGCGAACGACGGCGAGCGCATCGTACACGGCTGTCGAATGATGCAATCGGCCAGCGATTTGTTCCTGGGTTGGACTGAAGGAGAAGCCGGTCGGCATTTCTACATTCGCCAACTCAAGGATATGAAAATCAAGCCGATGGTCGAGGTCTTCACGCCCGGAGTGATGCTGGAGTACGCCGAGTTGTGCGGCCGGACCTTGGCTCATGCTCACGCTCGCTCCGGCGAACCCGCGAAAATCAGCGGGTATCTCGGTGACGGCGATAAGTTCGATGAAGCGATCGCCGATTTCTCGCATGCCTATGCCGATCAAACGGAGCGCGACTACGAAGTGTTGTTGCAGGCGGTGCGCGCAGGGAATTTGGAGGTCTTTGTCGAAGAGACGTGAACGACAAGCCTCCTGAAAGGCGGAGTGGCGTCGTTGATCGGCCGATACCGTTGCGAAGAACGATCACGCTCGACGGCAAGTGGCTTTTTAGGATCTTTTCGCGTGATCGCCGCCCGCTCGCCTGCTCAAGATGTATTCGGCGCGCACATTCTCCCTCGTTTCAGCGAGAGCTCACGCTCGGAGCGTGATTGGCGGCGAACAATTTCGGGTCGAGTTTGGTAAGCATCCCTTTGAGTCGGTCGATCGCCCCTTCGGTCGCTTGTCCGCCGATGACGGCCATTTCGTCGGCACGGGTGAACTCCGAGAGGTCGAACGATGTCACGTCGGGCGCGATGACGCAATCGGCCGGTTCGACTCCGACCGCGTTCATGCTGTGGTTCTGGATCATGGTTTGCCGCATGATCACTTGAATCGTCGAGAAGGCTTTGCTCACGGCTCCGGTTCGCTTGCTGCGGATACCCATAAAATCTTTTTCTAGTTTCGCGGACACGGTCGACGCGATGACGAAGTTGCACCCTTTGGCGACTAAGACGTTCGCCGGAACGTTATTGAGTAAGCCGCCGTCAACGACCGCTTGTTCGGAGCGCACGATCGGCAGCGAGAGCGGGGCCAAGTTGATGCTCTCTAGGATATTATGCACGGCATCGCCTGCGTCTCGCACGAGCGGAATTCCCTCGACCAAGTCGACGGCCACCGTGTACATAGGAATGACCAACTGCTGCATTCGCAGGTCGTGCAAGTATTTGCGCAACATCGGATCGAATTTGTTGCACCGGTACTTATAGAGCAGATACCAGTACCCGCCGGCGGGAAGCTGCCTAAATAACCACGAAGGCAGCAAGTCTTTCATGAACGATCGAGTTGCGTGTTCCGGGCTCATGCCTGAAGCGTAGAGAGTTCCCGTCATCGCCCCCGCGCTGGTGCCCGCCAGCATGTCGACGAAGATTCCGTTCCGCTCCAATGCATCGAGCACGCCCAAATGGGCCATGCCGCGCGCGGCTCCTCCGCCCAGTGCCAAGCCGATTTGCACGCCGCGTAAGTGATGGACGATTCGTTCGATGCCCTGCTGCAGCAGGCGGCCCTGATTCGGCTGCGGCTTGCCTGAATACGTCTTGAAGTCGCGGGACGCCAACTCATCGAGTTCCGCGACATTCGGAGGTGCCGGAGCGTCGCAATCGAGGATCCACACGATGCGAACCTTTTCGCGCAATCGCGGCGAAGACGCCTGCAGGGCCTGCAACTGCCGCACGGCGGTCGTCGCATCTTGCGGCTGGATGCACCACAGCACGATATCGGAGTAACTCATCGCTCGATTGAGTTCGTCGAACGAGCGACCGGCGCCGAGGTCGACGAATATGCGCCCGTACGACGCCCACTCTTTCAGAATTCGATTGACCCCCTCTTGACCGACGAACACGTCGTTCTCGTAGAGAAGTCGGTGCGGAACGCCCTCCTCGAACTTTCCTGCTTCGTCATCACCCGCCACGCACGGCGATTCGCCGAGTTGTTGCAACCGTCGTACCAAGCGGCCCGTTATCGAGCGGCTGGCGACGGAGTGATGAACGACTCCGACGACGGTCGGTTTAGGAAGGTCGCGGTCGACCGTCACCAACTGTTTCACGATGCCGGCCGCGACGCGAAACATCGTGAGTTGAAACTCGGCATGCTTGGACGACAGTCGGAGGAGCTCGTCCAAGGTCAACCGTACGACGGTCGACTGCTCAAGGGCTTCGACCCGCAAATGCGACCGGTCGGGCAACAGGACGGAGAATAGTCCCACAACGGAGCCGCGACCGAAAACATCGTGACGGATTTGTTTGCCGATGCGGTCGAAGAGCGAGCCCGCCAGTCGTCCGGTGACGACGAAGTAAACGTGATTGATCTCCGCATCTATTTCGATGACGACCTGTCCCGGCTGGAACTCGATCAACTCACCCGAGGCGGCGATGTCTTGAATCACTTGCTCTGGAAGCCCGCGAGCCCAGTCCAAACGCTGGAGTTCGGTTCGGATCCGAGGTCGGTCGAACTCCATGGGAACACCTCGTAGGCGCGCTCGATCACATTGCAGTAATCTGCGCTAAAAAATGATGCCGAAACGGCTTAATCGCATGAGTCTAGCCGATAGCACTCGAAAAGACACCTCGCGCTCAATCTCACCGCTACCGGAGTGACCTACACATTCGTATCGGTACGCGATGGCGTCGCCGGTCACGAACAAGAAGTTCGCAAGCAACGAGGGCATCTGATAGAAGAGGACTTGGGCCGGGCCCGCCAAGCCTCGATCGATCGTCGGGCCGTCATGACCTTGCGCAACCGGCACGGCTTGGTAGATGCGGTGGAACAGCCTCGTAGCTGGAGCAGCCGGTAGCCGATCGGCGGACATGATCGCTTGCATAAGTCGCGGCCGGCGCACGAGCATCGCAAGTGCCGAAGCCTTCCTCGTTGCTGAGGCGACTCGATCACTTGCTCTTGAACTGTTCACGCAAATCCTTTTGCCAAGGAGTCGCTTCGGCACATCGCTTGCGTTGGTTCCATGACGACGTGAGGCATCGCAGATGAAAGTGCCCGTAAGTGAAATAGCAGCCGCACCCTTTGAAAGTCGCGGTGTGCGGTTTTTGCTCCTCTCAGTGCGAAGTCGCGCGCTTAACCACCCGTCTCTAACTACGCCTAAGTCGAAAAGAGGTCGTTATGTTGCGTTATGCTTTGATTTTTCTCGTGATCGCTTTGCTTGCCAGCGCCTTCGGCATGTTCGGTCTATCGGGCGTCGCGATGGAAGCCGCGCGGATACTCTTTTTCGTGTTCTTGGTGATGCTCGTGATTTCTTTGTTTTCTGGGCGACGAGGCTCAAAGGTTTAGCGGCCTCTTGATCCATTGCCTCCGGCGCCACACTGAGTCGCTTCGACCTCCCTTCTCGGCTTCTGCCTAAAGATGTGCACGTTGGCTTCGAATCGACGAGAATCGCTTCCGGCGTTGAACTGAATTCGCGGCTCGAAGCGATGCGGGAGTTGATCGAAGCAGGTGCGAAGAGCGACGAGATGCTACTGCGAGGATACGTTCTCCAGTCGCGTGATCGCGATCGATGGCAAGTACGAGAGGATTCCGTGTTCTACAAAAGTCCGTTCCGTTTATTGCCTGGCTCTGTGCGGGGGCAAGTCGCCGTGGTTCTGAACGGAACCTTACTGGTCTTGTTTCTTGCATTTCTCGTTTACGATTACGGCAACGATTCCGCCGATCGGTTGGAACTGAATCTTCGAGCGCTTGATGAACAGGCCCGAATTCTGATGCCCGCCGTTTTGAACTCGACCGGAAGCGAAACTAGCCGACTTCAAGACTATCTCGCCGATACGCACCGCCGCATGGAGGCGACTCATCCGGACGAGCACATGGTTGCCGTCGATGCGAACGGGAGGTTCACCCAGATCGGAGTTTCCCTTCAGGAAGAAGAGCGAGTCGCCGCCGAACTTCGAGAAATCAGCACGACCGGCAGCCGTTTCGTCGAGATCGAAGGACAAGCGTATCTAGTCGGCCTCTACCACGAAGCTACGACGATCGTTTACGTGGCTGAGGATTTGAGAGACGTTCGCGCGGCGATTCGTGCCGACCTCAAGCGGCACGTCGTCGGCGTCGCGGTCGCGCTGCTGTGCGGGGTCCTGGTCATCAATTGCGTTCTCTGGCTAGCGTTTCATCGGCCTCTGGCGACTCTCACTCACGCGGTCGCCAAGATCGGTTCCGGAAAACTCGGATTGCAAATCGACCGGATCGGTACCACCGAATTCGACGTGCTGGCTACTGCGATCAATGGAATGAGCCATTCCCTGGCCGAAGCCGATCGCGCGCAGGCGGCGCAGATGCGGAAGGCTCGAACGATTCAACGACATTTGCTGCCGGCTCGGATGCAACTGGAAGGCTTTACGATCGCACATCATTTCGAACCGGCGGATTCGATCGGCGGTGACTACTACGACTTGTTTCCGTTGGAGGATGGAAGCGGCCTGTTTTGCATCGCGGACGTCACCGGCCACGGCGTGTCGGCCGCCCTGGTCGTCGCGATCGTCAAGACGATCTTAATCAATGCCGTGGAGCGATGCGGCGACCCGGGCGAAGTCATGGCCGAGGTCAATCGACGTTTGAATGCCATGGACATTCCGGACATCTTCGTCAGTATGGCGCTGGTCCGACTTCGCCCCGGTTGTAAGGAATTGGAATACGCCGGCGCAGGACACCCTCCCGCTTTGATCATCGGTCCAGACTCGTCGGTTCGTAAGTTGGAATCGATGGGGCCCTTATTGGGCATCGGGATCGATTTTGAGTGGACGACCGAACGGACTCCTTTCGCCCGCGAAGATCGCTTGCTGTTATTCACCGACGGCGTGACGGAGACGTCGAGTCCCGTTCAGGGGCTGTTCAACCTGAGTCGACTGCAAGAGGTCGCCCTGGCGTCGCGACGTGGATCTCCGGCGGAAGGAGTGGAGGCGATCGTTACGCAGTTGGCCGAGTACCGAGCGAGTTGCCCGCCGGACGACGACGTGACGTTGATGCTCATCGATTCGAACTGTGATGGCGCGCGCAACTCGGCTTAACAGGCTAAACCATGTCGACATCCGGTTCTGTCGACGAAATCTCATCCCGAATCAAGCATGGACGAATGCTTTCTCGACCCCCGTTTCGACAAGAACTCAACATGGATTTGACGTTGCGAACACTTGGACGACCCGACTGGGACGTAAGTCGCAGCTCTTCGCTCTCAAGTACGAATCATCCGAACACCGTAATCATTGTTAATGGCGAATTTTGAAGATGCCTTCACAAGTCGTTTCAGAAGCTGAAGCCGGTTCCGCACGGACCGATAAAGTGCCCAAGGCATCGCCTCCCGTTTCCGGGGCGATCGCCACCGCCATTTGTGCGATCTTGGGAGGTGTCGGCGCGGTGCTTCACCGAATGGATTTTTCAACGGCTCAGACCTGGTCCGCAACGGCTTGCGTCGGGGCTTATCTCGCGGGTGGATATGGACCGACGATCAGCATGTTGACGGCCCTGAAAAACCGGCAACTCAACGTGGATCTCCTGATGATCGTCGCGGCGCTCGGGGCTGCGGCGATCGGGGACTGGCTCGAAGGGGTCGTACTGCTATTCTTGTTTTCGCTCAGCGGGACCCTGGAAGCGTTCGCGATGTACCGAACGACCCGTTCGATCGAGTCGTTGATCCAATTGCGTCCTCGAGAGGCGGATCTCGTTCGCGACGGCGTCGCGGAAGATCAGCGGGTCGCGGTCGAATCACTTCGGATCGGCGATGTGATTCGCGTTCGTCCCGGTGAGCGGTTCGCCGTCGACGGCGTCATCTCCGAGGGGGAAACCTGGGCGGACGAAGCGACGCTGACGGGGGAAAGTGAACCGATTCACAAACCGATTGGAGCCATGGTGTTTTCCGGCACCATCAACGGTCAAGGGAGCGTCTTGGTCCGGATGACGCGGGCGGTAGCCGATACGACCTTGGAGCGAATCGTCCACATGGTGCAAGAGGCGCAAGCTCAGAAGACTCCGACCCAGCGATTCGTCGAATCTTGGCAGCGACCTTATGTCTTGGGAGTGCTAGCGGCGGCGGTCTTCGTGTTTCTAGGAGCGAGAGTCGTACATACCACCAGTTGGTACGACGCGTTCTATCATGCGATGGTCCTGCTCGTGGCGGCCTCGCCTTGTGCGGTCGTCGTCAGCGCGCCGGCGGTTTTGCTTTCCGCCATCGCGCGGGCCGGGCGGCACGGCGTGCTCTTCAAGGGCGGAGTCCACCTGGAAACGTTGGGAAAGGTGGACGTGATCGCGCTCGACAAAACCGGAACCGTCACGCTCGGAAAGCCGGGGGTGACGGAGGTCTGGTCTCCGGAAGGGGTGGATCAAGCTCGGTTCCTGAGCTTAGCGGCATCGGTCGAGCAACGTAGCGAACATCCGTTGGGTGTCCCCGTAGTCGCCGAACTGCGCACTCGCGGAATCGCGCTGTCGGAATCGCCGCCGACGGAGTTTCAAAGTCACACGGGTCTTGGGGTCCATGCCCTGGTCGAAGAGACTTGGGTCGGTGTCGGTCGCGAGGGATTGTTCGAAGCACACGACCTTTCCATCCCGGCTGCATTGATCGAACAGGCGCAACGGATTCGCGAACTGGGCCAAACCGCCCTCATGGTCATGACGTCCGATGAGGCGATGTATGGAGTTATCGGAGTGGCCGACCTAATTCGACCCGAAGCCGCGGCGACGATCGATGCTTTGAAGCGTCTCGGCGTCCGCAAGATCGTGGTTCTCACCGGTGATCACGAACGGGTGGCTCAAGCGATCGCGAAGGGACTGCATGTCGACGAAGTTCGAGCGGGCCTATTGCCTGACCAAAAAGTCGTTGAACTTCGGCGTTTGGCAAGCGACGGAAGCCTTGTGGCGATGGTCGGCGACGGGGTGAACGATGCCCCCGCGCTGGCGGCGGCGCAGGTGGGAATTGCGATGGGCGGCGCCGGTACTGACGTCGCCCTCGAAGTCGCCGATGTCGTGCTCATGCGCGACGACCTGCGTGCCTTGCCGCTCGCTGTGTGGATCAGCCGGCTGGCGAGAAAACGAGTGCGCCAGAATATGATCTTCGCCTTTTCGATGATCGGTTTGCTCGTCATTTCGACGTTTTTCAATCTCCCGCTTTGGCTGGGCGTGCTAGGCCATGAAGGAAGCACGGTTCTCGTCGTGTTCAACGGACTGCGATTGCTGTGGGAGAAGACGCCGCAACTGACCTAGGATAGTTCCGTTCAAGACATCGTTCTTTTGCATGGGGCACCGATTTTCGGGCCGATCAGCTTGAGGCTCCTCGGGAGTGCAGATAAGTTCGTGGCGACGAGACTGGGAGCGATCTCGGCTAAGCGACGTTACTCATCCCAGTCCTTCCACTCCACGCCGTGCACGGTTAGATACCGATCGACCGCTTGGCCGAGAGTGGGAAAGAAATTCTCCTTGCCCAAGGTGGTGAATAAACCGTAGCGCTTGAGGTGATCCTTCACAGGACCTTTCATCTCCGCGAAAAGCAAATCCATTCCCGCTTGGTGCAGCTTTTGATCGAGCTCCGCGAGCATGTCGGCCGCTGTGATGTCGATGTCGGTCACAGGTTCCGCCGCGACGACGACCCATTTCGTGGGGGTCGGGGCTCGGGAGATGGCCCGAAGAATATGCTCTTGAAAAATCGACGCATTAGCGAAAAACAGCGGCGCATCCCAGCGAAAGAGGACTAACCCCGGGATGAGCTTCGCTTCGGGGTGCCGTGAAATATCGTGATAACCTTTGAGGTCGTCGACGCGCCCTAGCACTGCATCGTAAGGTCTCCAAGCGCGCCAGATGAACGTGAGTAGCGCCAAGCCGACCGCAATAAAGATGCCTTGAATGACCCCCAGCAGCAGTACTCCGAAAAAACATGCGAGCGAGAAGACGAGTTCACTCCGACGCAAGTGATACAGGCGAACCATTCCGGCAAATTCGATTTGCCCGAGACATGCGCTGATGACGACGGCTCCCAAAGCAGCGTGGGGCAAGCTCGCGAGGAGCGTCGGTGCAAACATCAGCAGCAGTGCGATACAGCAGGCAGCCGTCAGCGCAGTGACCTGCGTTTTGGCTCCCGCTGACTCCGCCACCGGAGTGCGCGACGCGCTGCCGCTCACTGAAAAGCCGTGGAATAAGCCCGTCGTCACGTTGGCGATACCTAAAGCGATCAATTCCTGATCGGCATCGACTCGATATCCTCCTCGCTGTGCGTAAAGCCGCGAAAGTACGCTCGTATCCGCGAACGAAACCAAAACAATTGCGATCGCGCCGATAAACAGTGAGTGGAGCTCGGCGACGTCGACGATCGGGAGCTGAAACCGCGGTAAGCCCTGAGGAAGAGAGCCGATGACGGAGAGATCGGCTCGCGCGGCTAAGTCAAATAGCCGAACGATGACCGTAGAGCCGACGACCGCCAACAAAATGCCGGGCACCTTAGGCCGACGGTACTTGAACCCCAAAATCACGATGAGACTGCACGCGCCGATCGCGACTGCCCAGCCATTCGTCCGACCGTGCAGCACTCCCGAACCAAGCGCCGCCGTTCGTTGGAGAAAGTCTTCACCCTCCACGGTGAAGCCCAGCACCATCGGCAACTGACCGACCAGCACGGTGCATGCGATTCCGTTTAGGTATCCGTAGCGAATCGGCTTGGAGAGCAACTCCGTCACGAAGCCGAACCTAGCGAGGCCGACTACGATGCAGAGAACTCCCGACAGAACGGCGAGCGCTCCGGCAAGCGACACGGCCCGATCGGCATTTCCGGCAGCTAAGGGTAGCACGGTCGCGGCAATCAAGGCCGCCAGCGAAGAGTCGGGCCCTAGCACGAGAATACGGCTCGGTCCGAATAGCGAATAAGCCACGAGCGGAACGATGGTCGCGTAGAGCCCGCAGATGGCGGGGAGGCCGGCCGCTTGCGCATAAGCCATGCCTGCCGGGATCAAGACGGCCGTGAGTACGATCCCGGCAAGTAGATCTTTCACAAACCAAGCTCGCTCGTATGCCCCTAGGATTGCAAGGCCGGGCAGTCGGCGACTTAAGCGACTGCCCTGCGCCTCTTGATGCAAAGGATTCGTCGGAGCGGGTTCGTCGGCCATCAAGATTGTGATCCGCGCATAAATCGCGGCTGAGATGAGTAGAGAAACAAGACTAAGGCGCTGGCGGACGTTCCGATCGCGAATGCGAACACCCAAGCGAGACCGTGAGCCCAAAGCGACCCGGCAATCAGCGAAGCAGGCAGGTAGATCAATCCGGGCGCTTCGGAAGTTCGGTAAGAAAACCAACGAGACCGAGCGTGAACACCTCGAGCGGAATCTTGTTTTCGCTTCGTGACCCGGTCGGCTGCGAAGCGTCGAAGTGCGACGTACGGCATTGGAATCCGAGGAGACGAGAATCCGCTTCGCGATCGGTATCGTTACAATGCACTCATCTTATCTCGTCAAGCCGGACGTAGCATCGCCCTATCGGCCGAGTTGACGCCGACTGCACTCGTTGGAGATTCCATCACATGTTCATTCGGCATCAGGAACGACATCGCACGGAGCACATCGGCTGGCTGCGCGCCGCGGTCCTCGGCGCCAATGATGGAATCGTTTCGACGGCCAGTCTCGTCGTCGGGGTCGCTGCGGCGAATTCCGCCCCGGCGAACGTGTTGGTTGCGGGAGTCGCCGGATTGGTCGCAGGGGCGATGTCGATGGCGGCGGGCGAATACGTGTCGGTGAGTTCGCAGGCCGATACGGAGAAAGCCGATCTCGACCGCGAGCGGCAGGAGCTTGCCGCCGACGATAACTTGGAGCGGCAAGAGCTCGCCGAGATCTATGTCCGTCGAGGTCTTGATCAGGCTCTCGCCATGAAAGTGGCCGAGCAACTCATGGCTCACGACGCTCTCGCCGCTCACGCGCGGGAAGAGCTCGGCATTTCCGACGTTACGACCGCCCGGCCGGTTCAAGCCGCCTTGGCTTCCGCGGCGACGTTTGCCGTCGGCGCCGTGATTCCGCTTCTGACCGCGCTCGTGGTCCCTAAGTCGATGTTGATCCCTGTCGTGATCGTGACCTCCCTTTTTCTACTGATGCTGCTCGGCGGATTGGGGGCCCGTGTCGGCGGTGCACCCGTCGCGATGGCCGCCTGGCGAGTCACCTTTTGGGGCGCCTTGGCGATGGCGCTCACGGCCGGAGTCGGGGCGCTATTCGGAGCGGCAGTGTGAAACGAACTCGCCTTTCGTAAGCGCGGCCGTTCTTGGATGAAGCACCGCTATCGAATTCTACGTCGTCGGAGGACCAGTCGCTGAATCGTTTTGATCATTTCAACTACGCCTATAGGTAGCAACGAACAAGCCGCGATTACGCCCCAGTCAGAGACCGTAGGTGGAGCGGTATGAAGCACCAGTTGCAAGAGCGGCAGGTAGACCGCTGCGGCCTGGAGCAGGAGACACA
This sequence comes from Planctomycetia bacterium, assembly GCA_021413845.1. NCBI lineage: Bacteria > Pseudomonadati > Planctomycetota > Planctomycetia > Planctomycetia bacterium. The sequence continues at coordinate 30,518 of JAIOPP010000153.1, forward strand.
CCCCAACCGCCGCCCATAACCAACCGTTCGTGAAGAGGCGATTGGTGAATGCCGACCGGATTTGGGATCGGGCATTGAAGACGTGAAAGACCTGGGCCAGCGCGAGAGTCATGAACGCCATCGTGGTCGCTTGACGCAAGCCTTCCCCCTCGGATCCGTGCCGGCGCATGCCGATCCAAAATGCGAATAGGGTCACTCCTGTGAGCAGGATCCCTTGCCAAACGATGAGGCCGACGAAACGAAGAGGAAGCAGAGGCTCTTTCGGATCAAGCGGCCGGCGTTTCATGACGTCGGGAGCTGAGGGCTCCAGGGCTAGCGCAAAGGCGGGAAAGATGTCGGTGATCAAGTTGAGCCATAAGATTTGGAGGGCTACCAGCGGCAGCGGCCAGCCGATCATGAGGGCGATGAATACCGCGAAGATCTCCGAAAAGTTGCAAGAGAGCAGGTAATGCAAGAATCGGAGAATGTTGCCGTAGATGATCCGCCCTTGTTCGACGGCACCGACGATGCTGGCGAAATTATCATCCGTGATCACCATGTCGGCGTTCTCTTTGGCGACCTCGGTTCCCTTGATGCCCATGGCGATACCGATATCCGCCTGCTTCAGCGCCGGGGCGTCGTTCACACCGTCGCCCGTCATCGCAACGACGTGCCCTTCTTGTTGCAGCGCCTTGACGATCTGGAGCTTGTGCTCCGGCGAGACGCGAGCGAAGACGGCGGCATCGGTTACCGCACGCTTCCAGCCGGCAGCGTCCAGGTTCGCCAGCTCTCGGCCGTGGACGGTGCGCAACGGACGCCCATCGAGATCGCGATCGATTCCCAGTTGCCTTGCGATTTCGGCCGCCGTCCGTTGTTGGTCGCCGGTAATCATCACGGTCCGAATGCCCGCCTCGCGACAGGTGGCGATGGCGGCTTTGGCCTCGTCGCGGAGCGGATCTCTCATGCCGACAAGGCCGACGAAGATGAGATCTCGCGCAAAATCGCCTTCGTCGTATCCTTCCGGAAGTTCGCGGTATGCCAAGCCGAGCACGCGGAGCGACGCATCGGCCAGTTCCAGATTCGACTCCTCCCAGCGATGTCGGTCATTCGGCGTGATCGGCGTTACGCCGGTCGATTGCTTCTGTGCGTTGCTTGCGGCGATCAACGTCCCGGGCGAACCCTTGATATACGCGACGGACCGACCCTGCGGCGTGCGATGTATGGTGACCATCCGCTTGCTGCCGCTGTCGAACGGCACCTCGCTGATTCGCACAAAGTCGGAGGCGAGGTTCGTGAGGCCCATGCCTCCTTTTTCCGCCGCGACGATCAAGGCTGCCTCGGTTGGGTCGCCGAGCACGACTTCGCGCCCATCGGTGCGTTCCACTTTGGCGTC
>JAIOPP010000154.1 GCA_021413845.1 Planctomycetia bacterium
GATCTCCAATTCCGCTTCCCGTAACTTCTGAATGATCTGCTCGACCTGCAAACGCTTCGTGCCCATGATCCCCTCCCTTTTTCAAGTGATGGTCGTCAGTCTACGACTGACGACCGGACTCGTTTAAGGGGGGCAGGTCACACTTCCGACTCGGCTCCTTGCCCCGTCTGAATCTGCAAGTGCGACCAACTCGCTTCGGGAATGCGCGCAGCCGTCAACGCTTTCAACACGGCCGCGCCGTCGATCTGAAAGTGAAGCCGAGCGAAGCCTCGACTCTTACCCGGAGCGACGACGGAATCGACCGTCACTCGACCCAAGATCCGACGCAACAAGATCGCCGTCCGAGAGAGATCCTCTTTCAGCATCGTCGACAGCTCGGTCAACTGCTCGCCGAGCCAACCGTCGTTCGGCACCTCGACCACCGAGTTGAGCAATCGTCGAGCATGATCGATGCGCGATTTGAGCTCTCCTTCTTCCCCTTCGAGCTGAACCGCGAGTTTGCGGATCGCGTCCGTGCTATTTCCGGCTGCGAATTCTCGCGCGAGGTTCTCCGACTGACTACGGACTTGATCCAAGCGACGTTCGTCTTTCGCCACCGCCTCGGGAACGGCGTGAGCGAGTTCCTCCGCCTTGCGGCGTGCGACCTGCGCCGCGTGCTGAAGCCACGCAGGAGTTCCGGTGCAGATCCCCGCCAACAATTCGAGCAGGCAAGCCTCCGTTTGCTCGAACTTGACGCCGGTGCGCATGTCGCATGCCCCTTGCCCGGCGCGGGGACACGCGTAGTATGCCTTCGAACTGCTGCTCTTGTAGTGCATCCGTGCTCCGCACTTACAGAACAAGAGCCCGCCGAGCAGACTGTTTGGGAACGCGACCGAATGATGGACTTTCGGACCGCGCTTTTTCTGCCAATCCTTCTTGCCGTAGATGTCGCCCAGCTCTCGGAAGCGAGCCTGCACCTTCTCCCAGGTCTCGGCATCGAGGATTCGCAGGTCGGGTCTCTCTGCGCGAGCCCAATCGGCTTCAGGAACGGCTGTTTGCCGCGCCCGTTTCTTTTTTAGTTTCCTCCCCGAATCGCGGATCGTGGTCGTCTTATTCCGAATCCACTTACCGGTGCCGTATTTCTCGTTATTGAGGATGTTTCGGACCGACGTATCGCTCCAGGGACGATTTTTGGCGCGCCGGTTTCGGGGCGCTCCTCGTTTCTCGAGTTCGGCCGCGATTCGACTGTACGACCATCCTAAGATGAACCACAGCGCCATCTTGATGATCCAGCACGATTCCGATTCCTTGATTCGGACGTCTTTTTCCGGCTTCGGGCCGCGCCCGGTTCGTTGCGCCTGCTCCGGATAAACGTAGAACGATTCGTAGCCGTAGGGATAGTCGCCGGCCGTCAGATTGCGAAGCAAACGGCCGGTTTGACCGCGGCGGACCAAGGGGCCGAGGCTGTCGATGACCATGGAGTTCTTCATCTCGACGACTTTGACCCGCATCTCCCACCCGGGCTGGGTCGTGTCGATTCCTTCGGCCGTCGAAATGAACCGGCCCCCCTCGAAGACGAGATCCTTGATGAAGTCGAGGGCATTGCCGGCGCGAGTCAGTCGCGATTGATCGTCCACGAGTAGTAAGGCTACTTCCTTGGCGTAGACCATCGCTTGCAACTGCACGAACTTGTCTCGATGCACGTCCGTTCCCGAATGCGCGTGATCGTGAATCACCATCGCTTGGGAATGATCGATGCCGAGACGATCAAGCGCACGGCGCACCTCGCGCTCTTGGTCCTCGCAGCTAAGAGGGTTCTGTAAGTCGGTCGAGTAACGCGTGTAGATAACGATTCGGCGAGTCATAAAAACCATCCCTTCGGGGCGACTACGTTAGTAATCGCCGCCTTTAGGGTGGATTTCGGTTGCTTGCGTCTCGTCCGAGCTACTTACGCGATTTCGCGTAAAGCCCGGGCTCGACGTGCCGCAGCACCGCATCTCGTTCGATGACAACGAGTTTCGGCAACATACGACGGATCAACCGAAGTCCCTTGGTTTCGTGCACTAAGGGGAAACGCCAGTCGCCCCGACTCGCAAGGCTTGTCGCAACTTGTTTGTGACAAGCCTTTTGCATTGGTGCCATCGGTTTCTACTGAATGAATGGGCTCGTTGTCTACGCTGCCCATCTTGTCAGGAATCAGCCCCAGTTCGCTACAGTTCTCAGGGTTTGGTGCAGACAGGGGTGCAGATTTTCGCGGTGCCGTCTGCACCTCACAGCGCATCGTGTCGCGGGTCAGCGGCAGCGCCGGAAGCGCGTCGAGCGCTGCGTGGACGTCGAGCAACTTCGGATCGGTGTAGGTGTTCATCGTCAGATCGATCGACGAGTGACGCATCGCAGCCTGCGCCGTGCGGGGCGCTACGTTCCCCTTGCTCAAGAGAGTGCCGAAAGAGTGCCGCAAAGCGTGAACGTCCAGGGTGCGGCCGCGCTCGTCTCGCTTTTGGATGCCCGCGTGCTTCAGGTCGCGGTTGAGGATGCGTAGCAAGCCGCTCGGCACGTTGAATAGCTTGGGGCTGACGTCGCCGGCGTTCGCTCCGATCCAGTCTCGCAGGTCGGCCACGAGATCGGCTCGCAGGGGGATCGCGTCCTTCCCGATTCTTCTCGTCACCGGGATTGAGTTGAGCGAACGGCATCGCTCCATCGAGTTCAAGCTGCCCGATGGTCAACGTCGCGAGTTCGTTCTTTCGCAGACCGGTCAGCACGAGCATTTTGTAGATCAGCGCTCGTTCGCGGCCGAGCCGATCCAGTCGGGTATGCACGTCGTTCCGTAGGACCGCAGCTTGCCGGCCCTTTCGCTTCCCTCGGCGGATCGTCGATAGGTCGTTCAGCGGCCGATGCCTCGCAACGTCCAGCAACTTAATCAACTCAGCCTCGGTCATCGACCGTCGCTTCCGTCGCTGATCTGCCTTAGCGTCGGCCTTTGCAACGTCCGTGAACGGATTCGTCAGCAACCGACCGACCGAGGGCTTGCAGCACCAATTGCAGAACCCGACGAGCGACTCGCGGAATCCGTTCCGATTCCCGGCAGACATCTTCTTATCAGTCTGCTGGGATAGCCACGACTCGAAAGCCGCTGCTTGATGCGACCGCTGTAGCGTACCGAGCTTCGTCCAACTGCGATTCGTCGTCGGACTGCAAGGTATCGATCAAGAAACCACCCGCGCCGGGCAACACCGAGAAAGTGTCGAGACTTTCGCCGTGCGACAGGCGCGCGTGCCTTGTTAGAATAGTGACCATTACGAGCCGGGATCGGTTCCAGGCTCAAGACGGCCGCGAAATGTCCGCTGAAAGCCATGTCGCTCACGATGATGCTCAACCCTTCGAGAATGATTTCGCCGTTTTTACTGGCCTTGCTGGTGCTGAAAAGCAGCCCTGCATACACGGCCGAGCCGACGTTTGCGGAGGCTCGGAAGCAACTCATAGCCACCTGGGAAAGGGCGAGCACGGGACCGGAGAAAGCCGCCGCGCTCATCGACCTCGGCGGCACGTATGCGTCTGAAAAAAACCATGCCGCCGCGCGTGCCGAGTTCGAGAAGGCGCTCGCCACGCAAGGCATCGCTCCCGATCAAGCCGGAGAGGCGTTGCTGCATCTCGCGGATGGCTACGCTTGCGAATACAAGTGGCAGCCCGCCCATGCGGCGCTGGAGAAGGCGATTGCGCTGAGGGGTGTCTCGAATGCAGTTAAGATCGACGCCCACATCGCGGCCGGAGTCATTTTCGAGAAGTACGGGGACTGGACGAAGGTGAAGGAGGCGTATTCCGAAGCCTTAAAGTTCACCGACATGGTCCCCGAGCGGAAAGCGGCGGCTCGGAGAGCCCTGGCGAAGGCGCTCGTGAATTTGAAGGAGTATGCCGCAGCCCGCGCCATGATGCGGGAACTCCTCGCCGCCGAGACCGCTCCTACGGATGCGGTTCCTCGATCGATCCCGCAAACCGTCTTGAAGGAATACGTGGCTGGCGAGATATCGCCGGAGACGGAGAGGGCGATGATTCAGATGTCCATCGCCAAGACGCTGCACAATGAGCGGAGCTTCGCCGAGGCTCGCTCGGAGTTTGCGAAAGCGCAGGCGATGTCGGGACTCACGGACGCGTTCAAGGCGGAAATCCAACTCTATATCGGCCTGAGTTATTACGACGCGAAGGACTACGAGCGCGCCGAGCCCGAACTCGCGAAGGTGCTGACGTTGCCCGGTGCGGGAACCCGTCCGGCGTGGGACGGCGGGCGCATCGGATACGTCCCCGCGCGCGAGGCGCTGCTGCGCCTGCACCTGCGAAATCTCGTTGCTGAAGACCGGAAGGTCCTGAAGGTGCTGTTCATCGGTTCGAGCCACACGTTGCGGGGGGACATTCCGGAACTGGTCGCGAAGCTCGCGGCGTCGGCTCCGGCCGATCGGCCACGGATCGTCGTCGGCGACTACGTTCGGATGGGGACGGCGATCAAGACGTTCTGGAATGCCGGGGATACGCCCGACACTGCGCGCGGCGTCATCGCGGCCGAACCATGGGACGCAGTCGTCTTTGAGACCTTCTACAACATGCAGGCCGATGAACTGTTGAAATACGGAACGCTTTTCGCGGATCTGATCCGCGCTCGGAATGCCGCGCCGGTCATTTACGAGAGTCCGATCGCCAGGGCGTCGGCGTATCCCGCCGTGTTCCAAAAGTTTCACGACGACAATCTGGCGCTGGCCAAAGCTCTCAAGGCACCTGCGGCACCGAGCGTCGCCGCCTGGATGCGCTACTTGGGACCGAAGCCGACGCCGGAACGATTCGCTGCTGTGTATGCAGACTGGATTCACGCCACACCCGCAGGCGCTTACATGTCGGCCTGTTGCATTTACTCGGCGCTGACCGGCTACAGTCCTATCGGCTTGGCTCACCCGAACCTCTCCGCCGCCGAGGCAAGCGTGTTGCAGCAAGCGGCGTGGCAGGCATTCCAGGAAACCAATCCTAATTTGAAGCGCTGACGAATGGCTCTTGAGTTTGGATCAAGCAAGCGGAGGTTGATTGTCTACTGCATCGGAAAAGCGAATCGGGATCATTAGCGAGGATAAGTCGTTAGCCGAGCGAATACCTGCGGTGTGATCGCCGAGTCATAAGTTCTATTCACGTTCCCTTCGGTAACTTCCAGCGAGGCCTTCATGATCGAGCAGATTCTTCACATGACGAAGACGGCCGACGGCGTTTATCGCATCGGGCTATCGATTCCACCGGGCGTGCCGCTCGATTACGCCGAAATACAGATGCTGGACATTGCAGGGCCGCACGAGATGATCGAAGGCTCTCATATCGTCGAAACCAACGACGGAGAGACTTGGTTGAAAGATCGCGAACGGATCGGCTTCACGATCGTGCGCAACGACGTGCAGAAGATCGCACCGAAGACTCCGCAAGCCAAGGCGATCACGCTCGGCAAGAACTACGATCCGCAAGAGATCGCAACTCTCTTCGGTAAGTCGCTCGACGACGTGAAACACTGGCAGAAGAACTGGTTCTCCGGCAAGGGCCCGCGACTCCACTGCCGCACGCCGACCGGCGGCGGCCCGGCGCACTTGAGCAGCGCATGGGACCTGCTGATGTTCATTGAACATTTTCCGAACGCGTTCGCTTAACAGCCGAACGGCTTGAGGGATAGTTGAAGCCGTTCCTGCGGTGGTTGAGCTGCGCCTTACGACCTCTTCCGCGTGACGAGGTCGTAGATCTCCGCATCCCAAGACAAACTGGAGACCTTTTCCAGTCCCCCCTTGGCGTCGATGCGGTAAGCGGTGAGCGTGGCCCCGGTGGATGCGGAGACGAGCAGATACTCGCCGCCTGGAGAAAGCGCGAGCCCCCAGGGAATTTTGTCCGTCGGTGTCAAACCGAGCAGCTCGACTTCACCGTTTGCGTGCAACCTGTAGCGGACGATGCGGTCGAAGTCCTGGCTGTGCCCTCGCAGTCCGGCGAAGATGAACTTGCCGTCGGGCGTGATCTCCAGGTCGGAGGCGCTCAGACCTTGTTTCGACATGCCGTCGGGCAAGACCGGTATATCCTGGCGAAAGACGAGTTGACCGTCGGGCCGGCGCTCATAGGTGGAGAGGCCGATGCCCTGCTCATTCGTGAAATAGACCATCGGCAAGGCAGGGTGATAGACGCAATGTCGCGGACCGGTCCCCTGCGGCGGCTTGGCGTCGAGCGGTTCGAGCGGCGTGACGGCCCCTGTGGTGGCATTGAATCCGTATTGCAGCAGCGCGAGGTTGCCTTTCACGTAGGGAACATAGAGGAACTTGTTGTCGGGCGAAGTCAGTACGCAATGGGCCTCTTTTTTTCCCTCGTCCACGGTTGCCAAGGCCGTCCCCGGCACTCCGTTTTCATCCAGACGATAGACATTGAGCCGACCGTTTCCGTAGCTCACACCCATGAGAAAAGTATGGCTGCGATCGAGGCTGAGATAGGCCGCATCGTCGTTGAATGCAATCGTTTGATGTTTCACGTAGCTGCCGTTTTCCGACAAAGTGACGATGGCTCCCGGGACCTTGCCCCGCTCACCGCCGAAACTCGAGATGTAGAGAAGCGGCTTTTTCGGATGTGCGACGATGACGCCGCCGCGGATGCCCAGTTCCGGCTTTTCGGCCGGCTTCAAGTCTAGACCACCGTCGGCCTTGGGCACGGCGTCGACGACCCAAAGCGTCTGCGTCTTGCTGCCGGGCGCATAAACACGAAAAGCTTCTTCCGCTTGTGACGAGCCGACCATCGTCATGCCAAGAAGGCAACCGATTGCAGTCGCGACGACGAGAGAAATGCATGGCGCATTCGGCCGAGTAGGACTGTCGAAAGAAACCGACCGAGAGTGACTTTGGGGCTTCATGTTTTTCTCATCACTGGGACCAGTATTACGCTACTTCGCCTCACTTGGTCGGATCTTGGCGATCAGTTCCCGAACTTCGGGCTTGTCGCCGATTTTTTTCGCGAGGGCGAGCGCAACTCGAGTGCCGTCATCTCTTAGTTCGGGAGTCTCGGTTGCCGCGACGGCCATGCGGAGCGCCGCGATGCTTTGCGTCCGCCCGAGCACCTCCAGCACCAGCTTCTTCTCTTCCGTACGCTGGGCGACCGCCCATGCTTGTTCGCACATCGCCACGCGCTGAGCGTCCGCCTTGATGAATTGCCGAGCGAAACGAATGTAACCCCGCAGCGCGTTCACCTGGTGATTGGCGCTCGGCGCGGTCTTCGCCAAATCCAACAGCACGGGAGCCGCTTCCAAATTCAACGACTTGCCCAACACGCGGACGACGATTTCTTGAAGTTGCGGATCGTTTCCCTTGCCGGCTGCGCTCATGATTTCCAACGACTTGGCGCCTCCCATCGCGCCGACGATTTCCAACAAGGTGCCGTTCGTCGGTGCGGGCGCGCTCGCCATGGCCAGCGCGAGCTGCTCGGCACAGGCATCTCCTTCGGGCATGCGAACGCAGGCCGCCAGCAACGCCTGCTGAGCCGCCTGGGCGTCTTCCGCATGCTTGGGGGCCGTGGCCTCGGAAATCAAAACCGAAAGGTCCTTCAGGCCGATCGTGGCTCCCAGTGCGGAGAGTGCAGCGCGACGAACGGCGACGTCGGAATGGCCCGTCAGCTTGACGAGCTCAGGCGTCGCTTCGACGCGACGCAGGCCGACGATTTCGATCAAGAGGGGCGACGCGGCATCTTGAGCGGAGGCCAGACGCGACTTAAGGTCGGCATCGATTTTCTCGCCCGGCAACGCGGCCACCGCACTCTTGGCGGCTGCCGCTAGTTCGGCGTCCTGCCCGGCGGCGATCGCGAGCAGCGGTTCGACGAGGGTGCCATCGCCTAAGCGGGGAAGAACCGCCAGCGCCGCAATTCGCACCTCCTTGGACCCGCTCAATGCGGTTTGCAGTACGGCTGGCAACACGGTCTTGTCGCCGCGGTCGGCCAAGACGTTCAGCAATAAGGCTGCGCGCTCGGGCGCAGCGCCGACGAGCTCAGCCGACAAGGCCGGCGATACTTCCGCACCGGGAAGCTCGCGGGCCGTGCTCAAGCCGATTTGAAAAAAGGATTTGTCCGGCGACTTGAGCTGTTCGATCAACAGCGGGATTCCGCCCGCGCGTCGCGCCAAAATAGCGCCGCGAGTCGCCTCCAGGACGTTCTGCTTGGGAACTTCCGCCTTGCGGACCTCGTCGTAGACCGCGACCGCTTCGTCGTGATTGCCGGCGGCCAGGAGACGCTCGGCACACAACACGCATCCTTCAGCGACGGCCGTCTTAATCGGGGCCGGGGCGGCGGCCAACGACGCTCGCAGCGCCTTCAGAGCGGCGGAGTTTCCAATGTGCCCCAGCGCCACCACTGCGGCCGATGCCGTTTCCGCGTCCGGATCCTGCACACGAGCCGTCAAGACCTCCACCGCGCCCGCATCCCGTCGAACCCCGATGGAGTTGATCACGCCGATCAACAACTTTCCTTTGAGCGCGGGAATGGCCCCGCGCAGGGCTTCGTCGGCCGCCGATCCGGGAATGGCTTCCAGAGCAATTCGCGCCCACGAGGCCAGTTGCTCATCGGTCAACAGCTTCGCCAACTCCGGCACCGCCCCCTCCGAACCGTAGACCGCCAGCAGCTTACAAGCCGGCGCCTTCGCCGCGGCCGGCGCATCGGAGCGGAGTAGCTGAATCAATTCGGGCTCGGTTGGATGACCCGGCTTGGAATTCTCTTGAGCCTCGGCCGTCGTCGTCGCCAACAGAAGTACCGAGAACAAAACAAGGCAGCCTGCGGTGAATCGTGTCGTATGCATGAGAAGGATCCTGATCGTTAATTGAGCCTGAGTGTGCGGAGCAAGACGAAAGCCGTGGTCGCCTTAGAGCCTCCACGGTTCACGCAGGGCCTCGGATCGCAAACGATTGGCTTCAGCGTCGCCGACGAACTCATTCTTCGAGTGATCGTAGGTGACCTTTCGATCGAGGAAGATGGCAATGTTCGCGGCGTTGCAGGCGATGTGCGCCTGGCAGGCTGCGTCGACGTTCCCCTTCGGTCGGCCGCGGGTCTTCACGCAATCGAGGAAGTCGCGCACGTGGAAGGTCGCGGGATAGCCGTCGATTTCTTCCACCTTGCGTCCGGCCAACAGCGCCGGCGAACTCAGCACGAGCTTGCCGCTATCGCCCGCTTCGACCCAGCCTTGATCCCCCTCGAATCGCACTGGGCACGAACCGAGCGGGAGCCAATCGGTTTCGCGGAAGATCAGTTCCACGCCGTTCGCATAGCGGGCAGACAGTTTGCCGTCTTTCGGCGGGTGGTATTCGACTGGTGCTGGGCAATCGTCGACGGCCCATTGGCAGAGGTCGACGCAATGCGAACCCCATTCGAGCACTCCGCCGCCGATGATCTTCTTACCGTTCTCCACCTTCAGTCCGCCGACGAACCCGCCTCCTTTTTCGAAGTTGAATCCGTCGAGGAGCGTTTGATTGAACGGCCGCCAGGCCGCCGGGCCCAGATACATGTCCCAATCGACCGCTTCCTTCGCAGGCTCGGTCTCGGCAGGCAACCAATCGCTCATCAGCGTGAGCATGCCGCGCGGATGCGCGTAAATGGTCTTCAGCTTGCCGAGCTTTCCGGTGCGCGCCAACTCGCAGGCATAAGCGAAGTGCGGCAGATTGCGTCGCTGCGTGCCGACCTGAAACACTCTTCCCGTGCGGCGAATAATGTCGGCCAGCTGCAGGCTTTGCGCGATGTTCTTGGCGCAAGGCTTCTCGCAATAAAGATCCGTGCCTGCCTTCGCTGCATGCGCGGCCATCGTCGCATGCCAGTTCGGCCCCGTGGCGATCAGCACGGCGTCGATATCTTTGCGATCGAGCAGTTCACGAAAATCGCGATACGTGGCGCAGGCGTCGTTTCCGTGATGGGCATCGACCGTTTTCTTGACCAGCGTGCGACGCGATTCCTTGATGTCGCACACGGCGGCGAACTGCACATCCTTTTGTTCGAGGAAGCAGCCCAGGTCGTACATGCCGCGGTTCCCGATGCCGATGCCCCCCACGACGATCCGCTCACTGGGCGGAACCGTGCCGTTGAGACCGAGGGCGGAACCGGGAATGATCGTCGGTGCCGCCACGGCCGCACCGACTGCCGAGGCGGCCGTCTTCAAAAATCGCCGCCGCTGAATCCGGATTGACTTGTTCGACATGACTGCTCTCCTGCTCGTGCTGATGAGTGAACGGCGAATGCACGCCTGGGTAAGATAACGGGAGAATCGTTCCCCAACAGCATACGGCTGCGGCATTCGTGTTTCTATGTCTTCCGGGAGTATTGCCTTAAACTCCCTGACTAAGACATGGTACCGGCCAAAAGCGCACGGCACGGAGATCGGTGGACCTGCGCTCCTGCCGCCAGATGGTGAAAGAACGCTTAAAATGCTCTTTGAAGATCCCTGCCTTGGTGTGACGCCCGATAAGTGTTCGACGCTCAATTCGGCCGTCGACCGTCGATTGTCGTCCGCGCCGCTGCTAAACAAAGCCGTCATTTGGGTGCTATATCCACGGCGGAGCCGGTGGATGCTCGCGGCGCGGTTAGTTGCTGCGGTTTCGATTGCCGTCTGTTCGGCCGGTGGCTGCTGGCGACCGACGGTACCGGCCGCGCCGGCCGAACTGCCGTTGGACGAGCAGATCGCCGCCGTGCGGGCCGGGCGAAGCGATCGAATTTCTTTTGACCGGACGCCTCTCGATAGTCACAGCGAAGCCGGCCGAAAGCAACTCGACGCGCTGGCCGGCTTGCTTACGCTACGCGTGTTGCAGCTCGATCACTCCGACAATCGCCTCTCGCCGGCCGATGCGGCGCGCTTGCTCGCGCTGCCCGAGTTGGGGCACATTCGTTTGCGCGGCGTGCCGGTCGATGATGCGACGATGGCCGGCATTCCGGCTACATCCAAGCTGCGGATCCTCAACTTGCCGAATGCCGATCTGACCGATGCGGGCTTCGCCGCCCTGCAACGATTGCCGCAACTGGAACAATTGCGGCTGCGCAGTCCACGCGTCAGCGGCGCCGGCTTACAGGCCTTGAAGACATTCCCCGCACTGCTGCGGCTGCACTTGATCGATGTGCCGGTCACCGATGCCGGCCTGCGCGTGTTTTACGAGTTGCCGCAATTACAGTCGCTGTATTTGGATGGCGCTACCCTCAGCGACGCGGCCTACGATGCGCTCTTCACAGCAAGGCCCGATTTGCACGTGCATCTCAATCAGCGGCATCACGATCGCGACCCGCATAATCACCCGCACGCCGACGCGGGGAAGTCGTAATTCGGGGGGAATTTGTCGGCCGGCGGCGCTCGCAACCGACCAACGCAGCAGTTACCATAGGGCATCGTCGCGAGTGGGCCGACGCGCCCGTCGTGGGCGATGCGTTGCGGCCGCAGTGTCGTTCGACATGCGCGCGTCGCCTAGCAAACTGTTCTGAGTTGGGAGAATTGCCGCCATGCCTCGGCTTACAGTTCGGAAGTTCGTTATCGGTTCGGTCGTGGGAACTCTGTTAATCGGCGCCGTGGTCGCTTGGTCGCCTACGGCCTGGTCGTTACTGCGGGAGCCCAAGGCAGCGACCGACATGACGGTGGCAGCCGATGCGTTCCTCGCGTCGCTCGACGCCGGCCGGCGCGAGAAGGCCACGATGGCCTACGACAACGCGGCCCGCACCGACTGGCACTTCATTCCGAAGCCGACGCGCAAAGGCCTGCAGATTCGTGAGATGGATCAGGCTCAGCGTAAGGCGGCGCTCGCCCTGTTGCGGGCCTCGCTCAGCCAGACCGGTTACGACAAAGCCGCGAAGATCATGGAGCTCGAGC
>JAIOPP010000155.1 GCA_021413845.1 Planctomycetia bacterium
GCTGGAACGTTAGCCGCGGAGCAGTGACGTGGGGAAGCGGCACGAGCGGGATCATCGGTGCAGTCACCGCCGCCAACAGCCTCGTCGGCACGAACGCAAACGACCTAGTCGGCAACGGCGGCATCACGCTCCTCGGCAACGGCAACTTCGTGGTGCGTAGCTTTAGCTGGAACGGTAGCCGCGGAGCGGTGACGTGGGGGAGCGGCACGAGCGGGATCGTCGGCGAAGTCTCCGCCGCCAACAGCCTCGTCGGCACGACCGCGAACGACCAAGTCGGCAGCGGCATCACGGCCCTCGGCAACGGCAACTACGTGGTACGCAGCACGTTCTGGAACGGTTTCCGCGGAGCGGTGACATGGGGGAGCGGCACGAGCGGAATCACTGGCGCAGTCTCCGCCGCCAACAGCCTCATCGGAAGCAACGAGAACGACAGCGTCGGCGGCAACGGCATCACGGCCCTCACCAACGGCAACTACGTGGTGGGTAGCGCGAACTGGAATGGCAACCGGGGGGCGGCGACGTGGGGGAGCGGCACGAGCGGGATCATCGGCGCAGTCTCCGCCGCCAACAGCCTCGTCGGCACGAACGGGAACGACCAAGTCGGCGGCGGCGTCACGGCCCTCGGCAACGGCAACTACGTGGTGCGCAGCTCGGGTTGGAACGTTAGCCGGGGAGCAGCGACGTGGGGGAGCGGGACGAGCGGGATCGTCGGCGCAGTCTCCGCCGCCAACAGCCTCGTCGGAACCAACGCGAACGACCAAGTCGGCGCCGGCATCACGCTCCTCGGCAACGGCAACTATGTGGTGCGCAGCCAGAACTGGAACGGTAGCCGCGGAGCGGCGACGTGGGGGAGCGGCACGAGCGGAATCACTGGCGCAGTCTCCGCCGCCAACAGCCTCATCGGCACGAACGCGAACGACGTGGTCAGCAACGGTGGCATCACGGTCCTCAGCAACGGCAATTACGTGGTGAGCAGCGGGAAGTGGAACGGTTTCCGCGGAGCGGTGACATGGGGGAGCGGGACGAGCGGGGTCGTCGGCGAGGTATCCGCCGCCAACAGCCTCGTCGGCACGACCGCGAACGACCAAGTCGGCGGCGTCGGCATCACGGCCCTCGGCAACGGCAACTACGTGGTGCTTAGCGCGAACTGGAACGATGCTCGCGGAGCGGCGACGTGGGGGAGCGGCACGAGCGGGATCGTCGGCGTAGTCTCCGCCGCCAACAGCCTCGTCGGAACCAACGCGAACGACCGCGTCGGCAACCGCGGCGTCACGGTCCTCGGCAACGGCAACTACGTGGTGGGCAGCTCAAACTGGAACGGTGCCCGCGGAGCGGCGACGTGGGGGAGCGGCACGAGCGAGATCGTCGGCGAAGTCTCCGCCGCCAACAGTCTCGTCGGAACGAACGCGAACGACCAAGTCGGCGACGGGGTCACGCCCCTCGGCAACGGCAACTACGTAGTGCGCAGCGGGAGCTGGAACGGTAGCCGGGGAGCGGCGACGTGGGGGAGCGGCACGAGCGGGATCGGCGGCGAGGTCTCCGCTGTCAACAGCCTCGTCGGTGGCGTGCCGAGCTCCGGCTTGTCCGGCATCGACGTGGATTCGGTCCACGAAACGTTCATCGCTTCGTTCAGGACCGATACCAGCGACGGTTTCGGCGGCAGACTGCGCGTCGGGCTGTGGAATCAGGTACTAGTTTTCACCGGCGACTTCTCGAACTTCGGCAACGTCCCCGCCCAAGACGTCACGATCACTCCCGGCATGATTACCGCCATCACCAACAACGGCACGGCCGTGGTGCTAGCCGCCAACACCGACATCGTCGTCAAACAGGCCATCGTTGCGAACAACCCCGGCGGCACAGGAGGACACCTGAGCCTGCTGGCCGGCCGCAGCATTCTGATCAACGCGAATATCGACACCGACGGCGGCGACCTCACCCTCTGGGCCAACCATCCGGCCGGCGACGGCGTCACCGGTCCGTTGAATGCGAATCGGGACGCCGGACTCGCCGTCATCACGATGGCCGCCGGCACGAGCATCGACACGGGTGCCGGTAATTTCATCGCCCGCATCGACACCGGTGCGGGGCTTACGAATAACGCGAGCGGCAACCTCACGTTGGCGACCGTCAACAGCGGCGGCAGCGTGTTGATCGAGAACCGCGGGCCCGGCAGCGCCGGCGTATGGGGCGACATTATCATCGCCTCCAACACGATCACGATCACCGGCGGCGAAGGGACGACGCTTCGCAGTCTCGGGGACATCTACGCGTACGTCAGTATCTTGAATACGGCGGGCACCGCAGCCGGACAAGGCGGGTCGGTGAATCTCATCGCCGGCTGGAACGGCGTGACGGGCTTGGCGACTCCGTTCGATATGACGCCGATTTTCGCCGACACCGCAAGCTACGGTAACAATTCCGGCAGCGTCTACATCAACCGCGAAAACGGCGCGGGGACGACCGGCGTCGCCGTCGGCAGCCGCTACGGCGCAACCAACGTGGCGGCGTTCGATCTGACGCTTCGCGGCGGCAATACGGACGATGCGTACGCCCAACTCGGTTTTCGAGCGAACACGAGCGTCGATTTTTTCTTGATCGATAGCCCGATCACGGCGGTCGTGAAAAACAACATCTCAGTCACGGCCGGAACGGGCTTGCGCAGCTATGCCCAAGTCGGACACGGAGCCGCCTTCACGAGCAATCACTCCGGCCACTTGTATTTCGGCGAGATCGCTTTAACTCTCGGCGGTCGGCTCGCGCTCGCAGGAGTCGCTACCGGCGACCGGTACAGCGCGATCGGCCACGGCGACCAGCCGGGTAACGACGACACCGGCGATGCGGTCGGCGGAGACGTCACGCTTAGAATCGGCCAAGGGGCCGATTTGACCACGGCCTTCATCGGCCACCTCATCGATGCGTCGGGAGTCTACTTTTCAGGCAAAACCTATATCAGCGTCGGTACGGGGAACTATGTGGGAACGAATCAGACCGACGCTCTCGTCAGCGACGCCGCGAGTCGGATCAACAGCGCGGCGAACGCCGGCGGCGGCCAGTTGCGGTTCTATCTCCCGCAACGAAGCAGCTTCCAAATGGCCGACGGCACGCTCGTCAACGGCATCGACGTGGCGACCTTCAAATCGAGTTCGCCGCTCGCGAATACGCAAGGAGTGTTCTCGCCGTTCAACGGCCCCTACGTCGTCGATCTCAGCGCCGGCAACTTCGCGTTCTACCTCAGCGCGATCCCGTCGACGGGCGGGCCCACGCCGACGCCGCCGGTGGATGTGCCGGTGCCGCCGAATGCTTTCTCGAGAGTGTTCGGAGCTATTCTGGGATCGATCGTGAACGATCAGTTCGGTCGAAGCGAAGATTATTTCAAGTCCATCTATTCGCTTTCCCAAGGCGGAGTACGAAATCTAGGGGGCATTGATTTCGGGCCTGGGGTCGGAGGAACGATCACCATCGACGTCGAAGCCGAATCAGAAACGAACCTCGGTTCCGAAGACGGCGCTCTAGACTGAAATGACTACCGGCTGAAGCCGGTAGGTTCGGAGGCATTTCGTGAGTCTCCGGACTGAAGTCCTGCGCTCACGACGGAGTCACTCGGAAGTTGTCGCCCCCGTCGTCGGGCTCGGTTCCTTCTTGTTGCCGGATGTATTCGCGGATCGCCTCGTCCGTCACGTTGCCGCTGGAGGCCACGAAGTAGCCCCGAGCCCAAAGATGCCGACCCCAGAATTGTTTTTGCAGATGCTTGAACTCCGCCAACAGCTTCCGCGACGTCTTCCCCTTGATCGCCTGCATGATCTTGCTCGGCGACAGGTTCGGCGGACACGACAACAGCACGTGCACATGGTCGCTCGAAACCGAGCCTTCGATGATCTCGATGTCCAGAGTCCGACAGATCTCTCGAACCAGACTACGAAGCCGAATGCCGACCTCGCCCGACAGAATCGCCTTACGATACTTCGGAATCCACACGAAGTGGTACTTGAGATCGAAACGGCTATGAGCTCCCGTGCGATAACGCTCCATAGCCCACAGTTTAGCCCAACACACTCACGTCCTAAAGGTTTCGCCTGAAGGCGAGGGGTTTAGACCCATCGCAAGGACACTAAGGGCCTATCGTCGCGGCCTCGGACCCATCAGATAAACGACGCCGAGATGAGCACGTTGGTTGGTCGTCGCACCGACGACGTTGCTAAGTCCCCAGCCGTAATCGAATCGCAGCGTGAGGCGATCGCTGCAACTGAATCGTGCTCCGGCTCCGGTCGAGGCGAGCACTTGGGAGGCGACCTCGCCGGGAACCGGATTGCGAACATAACCTCCGCCGTAATCCAAGAACGTAAACGCGCGGAGGACTTTCCGGTCTCGCGTGGTCCCGATGATCCACGGTTGCGGACCGAGCTCAAGGTTCGTGAAGTAGCCGATATCGCCGTTGAATACGCGCTGATCGTAGCCGCGAATGGAATCGTACCCGCCGAACCCGAGCATTTCGCTATAGAGAAGTCGCTGACTCGCGACCTGCCCGGTGACGCGTCCCAATAACTGCAAGTTCCACGGTAAGGCCGTGACGGCTTCGGCCTTGGACCGGTTGTAGACGAATCCCGGTCGCGTGTTCGGGCGAATCGAGCTGAACCCCGCGGCATCGTCATAAGCGGAAAAACCGCCGTTCGGACCGACGAATAGATCGTTGGTGAGGATTAGATATTCGACATCATTAAAGCGCTGCACGCGATCGTAACCGAAGTTCAGTTCCCATAAATCAGCCCGACCGCCGACGACGGGCAGCTCGTTGAACTCCAAGTTGTTGTTCGTGCTCTTAAAGTCGTAGCCGAACGAGAGCCAGCTTTGCAGATAAGGGTCGTAGTTGAAGTACCGCAGCAGTGCGCCGCCGACGATCCAGCTTTGCCCTGTTTGAAGAAACGGATCGGGGCGCGCCGTGACGTCGGAATAGGCTCCGTAGGTTTGGAACGACCATTCGCGACTCCACGCCCGTTGGTAGCTGTAGGAATGAGCTTGCAGCCGATCGAATTGCGTGTCCGAAGTGTATTGATAGCTGAGTTGCCCGTCGCGCTTGAACGCATCGCCCCAGATCAGGCCGCCGTAAACGCGATCGATGCCGAGCAGGGGTACGCCGGTATCTTCGTAGCCGAGATAAGCGCGCCACGGCGCCGCATCGTTTACTTTGTAGATCACATCGGTTGTGCCGGGTTGCTTCCCCGGTTCGAGATCGACCTCCACGTTGCGAAACGGATTGCGATTGAGCCAAAACAAATCGCTTTTTAGCTTCCCTTCGATCAACCGATCGCCGGTTCGAGTGCATTCGATTTGATCGGCCAACATGCAGTTGTTGAACCAACATGCTCCTTCGACGCGGACCGCGCCGATTCGCGCTTCTCTCACCACCAGTTGAACGGTCCCCTGAGTGATCTTTTGCTCGGGAATGACTACGTCGACGACCGGTTGTCCATTGCGGCGATAATAGAGAATGATGTCGCGCGAGAGCTGGTTGAGACGTCGCAGCGTGAGCGGCCCGTCCAGGTATGTTTCCACGATCCGTTTGAACTCGGCACGATACACCAGCGACTGGGAGTCTTCGAAGTCGAAATGCACGCCCGTCAGATCGGCGAAGTCGTCGAGCGGTCGCACTTTCTCGGGGCGATCCAACACTAAAACCGCGTCCCAGCGCTCGACGAGTACGGCATCGCTGCCCGCTGCCGGTTCTACCGGTTTTTCCGGAATTGACGGCTGGTACTGTGGTGCCGGTAGGGTTTGCGGCCGGTAGCGTTGGAAATCTTGAGCGAAAAGGGGATTCAAGATCGCTACCGGAGCCACAAGCGCGGAAACGACTCCGATCAAGCGCAATAAACGATACGGCATCGTCGCGACGCGCAGCGTCGTACCGTCTGAGTAAGCCATTTCGAGTCCGTTCGAAAGTAGGAATTCCTCCGGCTCTTTCGACTTTGCATCATGCCAGGCGACCCTTTTAATTCCGAAGCGTTGCGACCGTACTTAATCGCTACACTGTATTTCGAGCGTGAGTCGACGGTAGACGCCGGGTGAAACGTGCAGTGCCCCTCGATCGAATTATGAAGCGCGGGGCTACGGTTTGAAATGAGAGCCTACCCGACGGGCATGATTCGCTCAGCCTTGTATCAACTTTTACGGGCGACTCCAAAAAGCCACGAGCGAATGAGTTCCTCTACTCGGAGGTTCATGAAAGGGGCTTCAAGCAAGCGTCGCTTTATATGAGGCGCTGGATGGGGATTCGCTCCGGCGAACCCACCGCGCCGATCACGCTCTACGATCTTCGAAACGACATCGGCGAGACGACGAAAGTGGCGGCAGAGTAGCCGGAGATCGTTGCGAAGATCGAAGCATTTCTGAGATCGGGGCGCTACGCCTCGACCGATTGGGAGCCTCGCTGGTAAACGGCGACCGGACACCGCTATTGAGCGTCGCGGTGATTTCGGCGCTCGTGGGGATCCGACCTCCTCCGAAATCGATTGAGTCGTGACGCGGGCGTGGCGGCGGAGTCGTCATCGTCGGAATGACGGCAGTCGCTTTGCGGTCGATAGCAGCGGCACCGCCGGCGCTTTGCTGGTTTCGAGTATCGTCACGTCGTTCGGCGCGGTGCCGGCCTATGCCGTCGGCCTCAGATTGGATCTCTCAATATGGAGAGGGTCGATGGGGGCGCCAGGGCCGCGGAATCCGGATCAAGGTTTTGTTTCCGTTCTCTGACGAGGACGTGAACCAAACCTTGATTGAACCCTTTGAATCACAACTCATTTACGGAAATACGTTTGCGACGGTTTTCCATGATTAGTCATCGTCATCACAAGGATCCAATTCACCTCGCATCGAAAGCGCAACTTAAAACTCGTGAAAAAGAGGGCATATAGGAGGATGCTGAGTAGCGGTTGAAAGCCGTTAAAAATTTCTCGCCTCTCGTATACATAGCTACTGCACTAAAAAAGAAATCTCTTTGCTCGAGTTCATGCGATATAGAAGCCGTCCTTTTAATCGCGTAAATAATTTCGTTGACTAGAATTCGCCGGCTCTGGTAGCATCGCAGACGTGAGGTCATGGAACGACTCTCACTTTTCGTTGCAAAGGGGCCATGGATGGCTGTACCTGATCTTGCCGATTCGCTTGTCGGAATTCATCCCGACATGATCGCCGCGACACGGCGCATTGCCGAACGTCAAGCGGATCTCACCTCCGCGGCGTTGCGAATTATCGTCGAAGAAGCAATTCGTCGCGGCGAAGACTTCGACTGCCAGCAACTTTCTGCGAGCTTCCTGCTAGAACTCAGCGCACTTGCTCATTTACGGGCTTGGGAGCAGTCTGGATTATCGTCCTTGCTTAACGACGATCTCCCAACCTACGAAGCTGCCGAAGCCGCTCTTCGCGTCCGAGTTTAAGGATCTTCATACCACAGCAACGGTGCCGAGTCGGCAACGCTGCCGCGACGGATTATGCAGCTTTGGCTGAAGAAATTCAGTTGGTCGGCCCCCTCACTTCTCGGTGTTGATGTCAAATTTGGCGAGTGTGATGAAGATACTTTGATCGACGTCGTCGCAAAACTTCTTTGGAATCATCGCGACGACGCGCGGAGCAAAAAGTAAGGAAGAGATCATGAAACGAACGCAACGAACGCGGCAAGGAATTTTGTTGTTTTACACGCGCGATTCGGGTGGCAAACACGAAACGACTCCCGGCGAATATGTCCGCACGGCAATAGCGCGGGCCGAAAAAGAAGGTCTTGCCTTTACAGGCACACCGAAAGTCATCGAAGAGATGATGCGCAACGGCGCGTCGCAACGCGGCGACATTTTTCTCGATTTCGATGTAAAAGGAAATTTGCTTTCGCGACCCGGTCTCGACGGATTGTTCCAACGCATCCAGTTTGACCGAAACGTGTCTCATGTCTTCATTCCTCGTCGTGACCGACTGGCACGACCGGATCACGCGGTTGAAGGTATGCAGCTCGAGATCAGGCTTAGGACTCTTGGCGTCACTCTGATCTTCATGGATCGTGTCATACCTCCTTTGAATCTCGGCAGCCGCGATTCCATCGGGGATATAATCGTTTCGCTCGTCGACTATGATCAAGCCGGGAAAGATCTTCGGGTACTTGCCGAGAAAAGTCTGTTCGCGCAATTGATGTTGGCGAAGGCGGGTTTTTCGACCGGCGGTCGTGCACCGTATGGATTTCGCCGCTGGCTTGCTAAGATCGACGGTCAGCTCGTAAGAGAAGTGCTTGACAGCGAACGTGTGCGGATGGCTGGGCATCATGTGGTTTGGATTCCTGTCGCCGAAGATCATCCGGAGATGCTAACGATTCGTCGCATTCTCGAATCGTTGGAGGTGATGCCGGCCTCGCGTCTCGCGGCCTTGCTCACCGCCGAAGGGAGTGCCGCCGCCGGATTTCGGACGTTCGCGCAAGGACAACGACCTTCGGCATACTACCAGCGGTGCTTGGAGCGACACGACGATCACAACCAAGTCGACTGGCCGAGGATCACGAATGTCGCGCTCGATGTATTGCGGCAGAAACTGCTGTCTCCGCGGGCGAATGAGAAACTGAAAGCTCGGCTGCAAGAGTTGGCGATGCAAGAGAAGACCGTGGATTTGTCGGCTGCAGAGGCTGCAAAGAAGCGGTCCGAGTTGCGCCAAGTCGAGCAAGATCGAACGAAGGTCGAGCGAAATATGGCGATGGCGAATTCCTCGGATCAATATCAGGCCATGGCAAAGATTTTCGATGAACTGACCTGCCCCCACGCGTGATACCAAGTGTTGCGTTAGTTTCTTCAAGAATCAAGCTT